>JAQVME010000158.1 GCA_028703745.1 Clostridia bacterium | reverse complement strand
CGTATTCTATTTCGTTAATAGCTTGTTTCAGTGAGTTAATGTCGGAAATGTTTATTATTTCTGTCTGCTCCGCTAACTCTTCTGCGAAAACCTCCGGCTGCTCGTCCTTGAAGGAAAAACGTGTTATGAGATTTCGGAATTCGAGTTTTTGCATTTTTTCTATTGCGGCTCTTTCGAGAGGATACGAAAAACGCAAATCGTCAAGCTCGCAGCAGTCAATATCCATATGCGTCTCAATGGTTGCAAGCCTTTTGGATAAATCGACAATATCCTTGGACGTGAGCAGTCTTTGTTGCAAACTTCCTTTTATTTTGTCAATATTGCTATATATGCCCTCTATACTGCCGTATTCGCTTATGAGTGCTCTCGCCGTCTTATCTCCTATGCCGGGCGCTCCGGGAATATTGTCCGACGAGTCGCCGGCAAGCCCCTTCAGTTCTATGACCTGCTCCGGAGAAAGCCCCTCGTCGGCAAGCGCCGCCACGTCGTATATCTTTACTTCTGTTACGCCGCGCTTGGTGTGATAAACGCGCGTTGTGTCGTCAAGTAGCTGCAGACAGTCCTTGTCTCCGCTGACTATGATTGTATCTTGCTTGAATTTCTTCGCCAGCGTGCCTATTATGTCGTCGGCCTCAAAGCCTTCAATGGCAATAATCTTAATGCCCATTGCGGCAAGCACTTCTTTGAGAAGCGGTAGCTGGGCGGCAAGCTCGTCGGGCATACCCTTTCTTTTTGCTTTGTAGCCCTCGAACATATGGCTGCGGAAGGTCTTGCCCTTCTCGTCGAATACCGCGCAAATATGGGTGGGCTGTTCTTCTGCTATAAGCCGTTGAAGCATCGACAAATAGCCGTAAACCGCGTTGGTGTATAGCCCTTCGCTGTTTGTCATCATAGGCAAGGCGTAATACGCTCTGTTGATGAGGCTGTTAGAATCAATCAATATGATTTTTGTCATCTCGTCCTTTTTGCGGTTTTTGTCGAAATCGCCATATATCTCTATCTTAGAGTATATAACCAATACCGTTTTATGTCAAAGATTATGCCGGGATATTTGAGTTTTTGCCCTTTTTTATTTGTAGTTATTTATTTTTTGGTTTATAATATGTCCAGCCTAAAATAAGGAGCATAATATGGATTACCCGCAAATTATTGACGTGCATTCGCATATTTATCCGAAAAAGATTGCTGAAAGAGCCATACAAAACATCAGCAATTTTTACAACGTGCCTATGCAAAACACAAAAGGCACCTCAGACGACCTCCTAGAGAGCGGCGGAGAAATCGGCGTAAAAAAATTCGTCGTCCATTCAACGGCAACCGTCGTAGGACAAGTCAAAAGCATAAACGACTTCATCGCCGCAGAAATCAAGAGCCACAAGGAATTTATCGGCTACGCCACCTTGCACCCCGATATGACGGAAGAAGAAGCCTTCATAGAGGTCGAAAGAATAAAAAAATTGGGACTCAAAGGCATAAAACTTCATGCGGATTTTCAGAGATTCGATATCGACGAGCCGCGCGCCGAAAACCTCTACCGCGCCATAAATGGTACCCTGCCCGTGCTTTTTCACACAGGCGACGACCGTTTTGATTATTCCAGTCCGGAGAGATTAGCTCGCGCCGCAAAAAAATTCCCGAACATGCTTTGTATCGCCGCGCATTTCGGCGGCTATTGCCGTTGGAGTGAGATTGACGCCTATGACGGACTTGACAACGTGTATTTTGATACGTGCAGCAGCCTGTTCAAGCTGCCTGACCTCATGGCAAAGGACATTATGAACCACCTTGGACACGACCGCTTTATGTTCGGCTGTGACTTTCCCATGTGGCGGCACAAAGAGGAAGTTGAGAGATTCTTAAAACTTCAGCTTGGCGACGCCATAAACGAAAACGTACTGGCTAACAACGCCGTGCGTATACTCGGCATACAGCCGTAGGCTTTCAGAATTGAATATTGTTTTTTGTAATTGCGCTACGGAGCTTCTGCAGCGCTTTTTTTTCTATTCTGGAGATATACGAGCGGGAAATGCCCAGCTTGTCGGCAACGTACTGCTGGGTTCTCGGCAGGCTGTCCTTCATCCCGAACCTGTATATAAGAATGACGTACTCCCTGTCGCTCAAATAGCTTTTCATAAGATCGCCCAAGCTCTTTTTTAATATCTCGCCATCAATTTTTTTATATACCGAATCCTCCTCCACATACAGCAAATCAATAAGTGACATTTCGTTACCATCCTTATCCGTGCCTATATTTTCAAAGATAGAGATATCCTTTGAATACTTCTTGTACGAGCGCATCGTCATAAGAATTTCATTCTCGATGCATCTCGAGGCATAGGTGGCAAGCTGCGAGCCTTTGCTTTGGTCGTAGGAATTTATTGCCTTAATAAGACCCAGCGTACCGATGCTGATAAGCTCGTCGTTGTCGGGATAATTCAAATATTTCTTGGCGATAAAAACTACCAGACGGAGGTTGTGCTTTATAAGTATATTTCTTGCCTCAAGGTCGCCCGTTTCTTTGAACTTGCGGATATATTCCTGCTCCTTTTCGGCGGAAAGCGGGTGCGGAAAAGAATTATTGCCCTCTATTCTCGAGGATAATAATAAAATATTGCTTAATAAAGTAAAAAAACCTTCTAAAACCATGTTGCCCCATATACTCCCTAATAGTATATGAGAGCGCCGGTCGTAAGTTGTTACGAAATGTCAAAATATGTCAAAGGTGATAGCGGCAAGGATACTTCTTTTTTATTCAGATACGACAGCTTGCCGGAGGAAACATTGAAAACTATTTTGTAAGCCAACAGTTGTTGCTTCTTTTTTGCGTAGCGGCGGTTTATGTCTTCGCTGCCGTACTTTGGGTCGCCGACAACAGGATAGCCTGCGTGCGCCATATGAGCGCGTATCTGGTGAGTTCTGCCCGTAATAAGACGTATTTCGAGTAGCGTACAACCATCGAAGCTCTTTACGGGTTTGAACTCGGTGATGATTTTTTGCGCGCCTGCTTGAGGTTTGTCGAATACTTTTACTTGCGAGTTGGCGCTGTCCTTCTTCAGGTATGCCGTAAGAGTGTTTGCCTTTGGCACGGTGCCAAAAACCACTGCGTAATAGATTTTTTCCAGCATGCCTTTTGAAAATGCCGTCGTCATTTCCTTTTCGGCATCGTCGGATTTTGCAAGTACAAGCAAACCGTCTGTATTGGTGTCAAGCCTGTGACAAAGGCGGTAGTTTTCGCCCAGACGCAACTTGATAAGGCTTTCAAACGAGCCTTCGCCCTCAGAAGCAATGCCTTTGTTCTTATATATAATTGCGATATTGTCGTCGTCATACAAAATTTGCGGCTCGAAAGCCGTCACCAGCTCTTCTTTGTAATAAACGGCGATTTCGTCGCCGTCGTTGATTATGCAATCGGAATCTGTTTTTTTGCCGTTAATGCGTATGTCGCCCTTGCGAAGCAGCTTGCGAAAATATGAAAAGCTGATAAGCGGCAGCTTGTCGGCTACGGTTTTTGATAGTTTCTTCGGGAGACCGTTATAAACAAAATTTTTCACTGCTCCTGCTTGTCCTTGACGAGAGTTTGGATTTCTGTAAGAAAGGTGTTTATGTCCTTGAACTCCCTATGTACGGAAGCAAATCTGACGTAAGCCACGTCGTCAACCTCTTTGAGCTTTTGCATGACCATCTCGCCAATCTTGCGGGAGGTTATCTCTTGTGTCAAGGAATTGTGAATTTGTTTTTCTATATCTGTGACCATTCTGTCGATTACGGTAATGGATACCGGTCTTTTTTCGCAGGCCTTCAAAATACCGCTCTTTACTTTGGACGAATCAAAAATTTGTCTGTTGCCGTTGTTTTTTATTACCAGTACGGGCGTGGATTCTATTTTTTCGTAGGTTGTGAACCGCTTGCCGCAGCAAGTACATTCCCGCCGCCGCCGGATTGTCGTGCCGTCGTCGCTGAGCCGTGAATCAATAACCTTGCTGTCCAAACAGGAACAAAAATTACATTTCATATAATACCTCGACAATATTATATATTATTTTCATAATTTTGTAAAACATAATTAAACATCAATTATGTATATTTCAATTGAAAGTGCCCTAAACATATGTGTTTAGGGCACTTATATCTGCGGATTATCGTTTTGTTTGTGTCAAGCGGCAAATACCCCTAATTGATGACAAGCGAACCGTCAGCTCCGGCGCCCAGATGCACAAGTATGACATCGTCACCGATTTTTGATACGCACTTCCACGGTATAAATATATTCTCGCAACCGCTGATGTTTTTCAGTAGCCTTCTTTCGCCCGGCACAACTATGCCCACCGCCTGACCGCAACAAGTAAAAGCCAT
>JAQVME010000157.1 GCA_028703745.1 Clostridia bacterium | reverse complement strand
CCTGCGCGGACAGCCTTGAAGGAATACCGCCAGTCGCAGCCCCGGTCCGTCGGTTATGGAATCGTTGACTATGCCCGCCAAACGCAATATTTCAGACATTGTGCTTTACCCTGTCCTTTTCCTCAGCTCTCTTTGCATCGTTAAACCTTTCGAGGGTGCCGACGAGATATCCGGTTATTCGCCTTATTCTCTCAAAATGCTTATGCTCATCCTCGCTCCTGCCGCATTTCGGACAGGTTTCGCCTATTATGCCGTTGTAACCGCACACTGGATCACGGTCGACGGGATGATTTATCGAGCCGTAGCCTATGCCCGCCTCCTTCATAGCTCTGATTATCTTCTCAAATGCCTCAAGATTTGTCGACGTGTCACCGTCAAGCTCAACGTAGGTGATATGCCCGGCGTTGGTAAGCTCGTGGTACGGCGCCTCAATGCGGATTTTTTCGTGGGCGCTTATGGGAAAATATACGGGCACGTGGAAGCTGTTGGTATAATAATCTCTGTCCGTGACGCCGGGTATTATGCCGAACTTCTTTTTGTCTAGGCGCACAAACCTGCCGCTCAGCCCTTCCGCAGGAGTGGCGAGCAGCGAAAAATTCAATTTCATTGCAGAAGCTTTTGCATCAAGGTACTGCCGCATAAAGCTGACTATCTCCAAACCCAAATTGCGAGCCTCTTGACTCTCTCCATGGTGCTTGCCGGTCAAAGCCACCAGCGTTTCGGCAAGACCGATAAAGCCTATGGACAACGTGCCGTGCCTCAACACCTCGGCAATGCTGTCGTTGCGCTCCAGCTTCTCCGAGTTCAGCCATACTCCCTGCCCCATAAGAAAAGGAAAATTCTTTACTTTCTTTGAGCACTGTATGGCAAAACGGTCAAGCAGCTGTGTGACACACAAGTCGAGTTTTCGTTGCAACTCCTCGAAGAACCATTCTATGTTTCCGCTGCTGCGGATAGCTATTCTCGGAAGGTTTATTGAAGTGAAGCTGAGGTTGCCCCTGCCGAAGCTGATTTCATTGTCCGTGTCATAAACGTTGCCCATAACTCTGGTACGGCAACCCATATATGCCACTTCGGTTTCCGGTTCGCCCTCTTTGTAGTATTTCAGGTTGAACGGCGCGTCAATAAACGAAAAGTTGGGGAACAGCCTTTTTGCGCTGACGCGTATCGCCAGCTTGAACAAATCGTAGTTCTTGTCCTCTTTGTTGTAGCTTATGCCCTCCTTGACCCTGAAGATGTGTATGGGGAATATCGGTGTTTCGCCGAAGCCCAGTCCTGCCTCCAGCGCAAGCAGAATATTCTTTGTGACCGTTCTGCCCTCAGGCGAAGTGTCAAGCCCGTAGTTAATGGAAGAAAACGGCGTCTGCGCGCCTGCTCTCGAATGCATGGTGTTGAGGTTGTGCACCAGCGCCTCCATGGCTTGAAAAACCGCCCTCTCGGTTTCCGAAACGGCGAAGTCCTTTGCAAAGGGCAAAATTCTATCCAGCGTTTCGGCGGCAAGAGCTTCCTTGAAATAATTGCGTACAGTATCTTCAAAGCCGTCGGCATCCTCTAGCCTAGGGAACACCCCCGTGTCCTGCTCCATCTTAGCAAAAACGGCTTTTAATTCGTCGGCGGTAAGAGAACTTTTGGGATCGATTATTTTCAGCGCTTTTAGAAAGTTTGCTCTATAAAGCCTTTTGTACGTTTTTGTTACGCCCTCAGCTAAACCGTAGTCAAAATTTGGTATGCTCTGTCCGCCGTGCTGGTCGTTCTGGTTGCTCTGAATGGCGATACAAGCCAGCGCCGCGTAGCTTTGTATATCGTTCGGCTCGCGCAAGAAGCCGTGTCCCGTCGAAAAGCCGCCTTTGAACAGCTTCTTCAAATCAATTTGGCAACACGTGGTAGTCAAAGTATAGAAGTCCATATCATGAATATGAATATCCCCGTTCTTGTGCGCCTCGCTCTGCTCCTTGCTTAAAATGCATTTTTCGTAATAATCCTTAGCGCCCTCGGAACCGTATTTCAGCATAACGCCCATCGCCGTATCGCCGTCGATGTTGGCATTGTCCCTCTTTATGTCGCTACCCTCAGCATCGGCAAAGGTCAATTCGTTGAAGATGCGCATGAGCCTGGAATTTTTTTCTCTGGCTTTAGTGCGTTCGGCTCTGTATAAAATATACTTTTTTGCCACGAGCGCGTATCCGCTCTGCATAAGCACCGTTTCGACAATGTCCTGTATATCCTCGACGGTGGGAATGCTTTCGGTGAACTTCCTCAAAAGCACCTCTTCTACCTTTGCGGCAAGATTCTTGCTTTCGGCAACCGAATTATGTCCGCAGGCAACCATAGCCTTGGCTATAGCCGATTCTATTTTGCGCGCATCGTATTCTGCCTTTCTGCCGTCTCTTTTTATTATTTCAAGCATTTCTTCACCTCTATTAAATTACTATATGTTGTATGCTAATAAATTATATCATACCATATATAGTATGTCAATATGTTTTCTTCGTGATACGCAGGTCTTTTTTCACAAAAAAAACAGCCTGCTGAATGCAGGCTGCCGGGGCAATTTATTTAAGTTTTATTATGGTTCGAGGAGCCGCGCCGCTGAGTATATCTCCGATTTTGTATTTGCTGTTGGCAATAATGGCGGTTGTACCCTGTTTTATCGGTTCCTTGATATATTCGAGCTTTGCCCTCGCGCCGTTAGCGCCCTTGCGGCTGGCGCCGTCGCAGAAATTTTGGTAGTATTCTATGTTCTGCAACAGCTCGCTTACCGTGGCTCCGACTATTTCCGTGACAAGGGAGTTTTTGTTATTTATGTCGGTCAATATGCCGTCCACGCCCGTAAGTAAAAGTAGGTATTTGGGCTTAACCAAACAAGCAATCTGGCTGGCTGTCTCATCGTTGTCTATACATTCGACAACCTTGTCCTTTGCCTTTCGTAGCGCTTGAATTTCCAGCTTGCGGTTTTCTTCGTCGCTGACGGCGTCGTTGTAATTTATTATGGGTATAGCGCCCTGCAACGGACAACGGAGCAACGCCTGCTTGAGATATCTGCATTTGTCCTTGTCGTTGAAATGCTGATGCTCGACAAGGAATTGTCGGAGGCTATAACGGCTGTCGACGAACTGGCGGTAGTTCTGCATGAGTATTGACTGCCCCTGCGCTGAATAATCCGCCTTGACGGTATTTTCGTCACCCGAAAGCTCCGTTCCCGTCCTTTTGAGATAATCAAGTCTACCTATCTCGGTAGCGCCCGAGGTCACCCAAATGTAGCCCGGCTTCAAATAACGGCTTATCCTAGCAATGATGTTGTAGTCTATGTCGTCGTGTTGCGCATTGACTAGCGCCATTGAACCTACTTTGCCCACAAGCTCTATATCGAAATTCATGCTTTTTCTCCTCTGTTTAACAAAAACTCCACGGCATCGGCGTAGCTCTGCTTTTTCTTTCCGGCAAAGGTCGCCGCGCAAACGTCCTCCAAAAGAGATACGTGCCTGAAAGGCTCTCTTTGTTTGGGATTGGTGAGATGTACCTCAACAAAGGGTATGTCGCGCGATAAAATAGCGTCGCGTATAACTACGGAATAGTGCGTATATCCGCCGGCGTTTATTATTACGCCGTCGGCGGTTGTTTGTTGTATCTTGTCAACGATATCGCCCTCGTGATTGGACTGAAAAAACTCAAACTCCGCATCAAAGCTGCGTTTGAGAAACGCATTGATATCTTCAAGCGTGTCGCTTCCGTATAGAGCCGGCTGCCGTGTTCCCAGCATATTGAGGTTTGCGCCGTTTATTATCAATATATTCATAGCATTATTATACCGTTTTTTGAAATTAAGTCAACGGTTAACCTTTCACTGCCCCGACTGTGCAAAATATTTTGGCTTTTGAAATGCCAATTATACGCCTCTTATGCCGCAGGGCACTACTTTGCTAACCTCCTCCGCCATGCATTTTATGGTTTTTGGCGGATAGCTATGCAGTGAATCGGTCTCAACCGGCACATATTGCTGCAAATAATAATGCTTGCAGCCCTTCAACGTCTGGGCTATCTCAATAAGGTCCGCCTCGGTCAGCGTGGGTACTACGGTGGTGCGGAATTCGTTATCTACTGCGGTTTTTTTCAATAGCTCTATACTGTTTTTTATGGAGAACAATTCGCTGTCGCTGGCGCAAGTAATCTGGCGGTATTTTGACAGTGGCGCCTTGACGTCCATCGCCACATAGTCCACATAAGGCAAAAGCGTAGCAAGCTTGCTGCTATCGGTGCCGTTTGTGTCGAGCTTTACTTTGAGTCCAAGAGCTTTAATATTCTCTATCAACGCAACAAGCTCTGCGGTATCCTCGAGCGTGGGTTCACCTCCAGTCAGCACAACGGCATCGAG
>JAQVME010000156.1 GCA_028703745.1 Clostridia bacterium | reverse complement strand
TGGATTGCCATTGATTATTTCCTGCCTGATATTCTTAAGGATGCCACATCCAATACAATATTGTATGAAGACCTTGCCGACGATTTTGAGGCGAGGGCTGAGGTAAACAAGAATCTCCTTGACGAATTCATAAACAGAAACGTTGCCAACGGCAATCTGCTGACACAAGAGCAGATAAACGCTTGCATTGAAGAGAATTTTAACAGCGGAACGTTAATAACGCTTACTAAGGAACAATACCTTGCGCAGGGCGCAAACAACGCCGAAGTCTCAGCTTTGTTGAAAGCGCAACTGTCCGCACCGTTTTTAGCTGAGGGCGCGAGCAACGAAAAAGTCAAGGCGATGATTTCGGCAAAGTTCCAAAGCATAGACAAAGACGGCTACGTCACTTTTGTGGGTCCGTGGCTGGACATGGCGAACGACGACAGATTGACGATACCCACACTTATTCATCTCATAGTCAACAAGAGAGAAACCGAAGGTATGCCTTTCCCGGCGAACGGTGTCGACGATCCCGTTATGTGGTCTATTCTCGACATGCTCGGCGAGCCGATGGAATTTGACCTCGGACCTAACGGCATGAACGTTATTCCCGAGAATTTGATTGGCGCGCTATACATTATGCAGTTCACAGTAAACGATATCCTTTCGAACGTTACTGATGCCATCGAGGATCCCAACGTCGTCGGCTCCCCCATTTTCATTGTATATTCGGATGGCGGCGTCATTAGCCTTGTGCCGTCGAACGAATCACGAGGCGTGCTTGACTATCAACGCATGGCATGGCTGGACAGCAACGGACTCATATTTGCTATCGTATCACTGTTCTCCGTGCGCAAGCTGTTCCTTATCTTTGCCGGCGTATTGGTTATCACCACTTACCTTATCGGCTTACTCAGAGACGAGAGCGGAGAAAAGGAAAAGACAGGCTCGAAAGTCGCCGTTTATAGCGACGCGCCGGAAGGCGTGGGACCCGTGCTTGACATGAACAACCTTACTACGGATTTCTACAAGCCTTACGACCCCAGTTACGTCGTCGTAACAAGAGAGAGCGTTCTCGATTTCGACAAGGTTTCGCGGCAACTCGCGGAGGATGCCGCAAGAAAGGTAACGAAAGTATACTCCCCCGGGGATTTCACCTAATATAACAAGACAGGGGGTTGTCCGGATGATACAAAAACGGACAGCCCCTTTTACTATAACCGAACGATTATGGCGTTCCACCGTCAAGGATTAATACTTATTTAAGATAACAGAAGCATAATAAACACTAGAGGTGTTATGAAAAAACCAAGTAAAAAAACATTATTTATTGCGTTGCTGTCGCTAGGCGTCGCGGCTTTGCTGACAGCGTCGACTTTTCTCGGTATTTTTTTATACCGCCGGTTTGACCCCGAGACTCGCTACTTAAGAGCCGAGGCTGACTGGAGCGAGGCAGAAGAAAAAAAGGCATATGACGATATCGCTATAGAGATTGTGCTCGGAAAAATGGACAATACCCTAACTGCGGTGGCGCAGGCAACGGGGATAAGAACCTATGACGGCGATGAGTTCAGCTTTGATTATGACATTGATCTGGTATATAAAGAAATGAACATAAGCGTGCTAAAGCTCAAATTCTTGCTGAATTCAGAAGGCGGAAATACTACGGTAAAAATAACCAAGGTTTCGGGTTTCATTGATTTCGAAGGTTTCCAAAAGACGCTTACGCAGGAGGATTTGAAGGGTGTCGATATTTCTATGAACAGAACCAGTCTTTATGACACCAAAGATATTTCCATAGACCGTGAATACAATTATTCCATAGAGGGCAGGCAGGCTTTTGATTATATGCTGGACACGCTGTCCGCCGTAATAGGGGAGGTAATAAACATCGACCTTTCCGACGCGCTTGAGAATAGAGCAAATTTCAGCAGGGTACGCGGGCAAGTCACCTTCGGCAAGGCATTCCGCATAGCTAAGATTACCAGTACGCAAAGCATATCGGCGTATATTTCTTGGGAGGAGGCCGACGAAATCATAGCCGGCATAGATGACATTCCGCCGAAACTGCTCGAAATATACCAAACGAAAAAAATAGTAGTCGAAAATGTCCCGATTATCGGCACATACACGCTGGATTTGGCAGAAATACTTGAAGACGCTATTCTTGCCAATATAAGAGTAATCGGAGATACGCGTTTTGAAATAACCAAGAAATAATATTTCAGGAGAAAAAATTGCTAAAAAACCTTTGGCAAAAACTTAGAGAATCGATATTTGCCGTGCTTCCTGTGACGGCAATAGTCCTTATTGCGGGCATGACCTTCATAAAGCTGGATTCCGCGACGATAGTAGCTTTTGTTTCGGGGTCTTTTCTTTTTATTATCGGCATGGCGCTTTTCAGCCTAGGCGCCGAAATGGCAATGATGCCTCTGGGCGAGAGCGTGGGCGCAAAGCTTGCCGAAAGCAAAAAGCTTTGGGTTATCATCCCTATCTTTTTTCTTATGGGGTTTTTGATAACGATAGCCGAACCTGACTTGCAGGTACTGTCCGACCAGGTGTCTACCGTTCCAAAATGGACGCTGATACTTGCCGTTTCAGGCGGAGTGGGCGTATTTATGGTGCTGTTCCTACTCCGAACGGTTTTCAAAATGAAATTTGCGCACATTCTTGTGATTGCATACGCCATAGTTTTTGTGCTTGCCATATTCGTGCCGCAGAACTTTCTTGCATTGGCGTTCGATTCGGGCGGAGTAACCACAGGACCCATCTCCGTGCCCTTCCTTATGGCGCTGGGTATAGGTCTCTCGACGGTGCGCAGCGGCTCGAAGGAGGACCAAAGCTTTGGTATGATTGCGCTTTGTTCGGTAGGACCAATAATCGCAGTCATGATTATCGGCATTATTTTTAAGCCAGCCGACATCATAGTCGAACAAACGGCGGCGGCGACACAAGGTTTGTTCGGGCAGTATTTGACGGCTTTCCCTCATTATCTCGGCGAGGTAGGCATCGCATTGCTTCCGATTATCGCGCTGTTTGTGCTTTTCCAGACAATCTCGCTCAGGCTACCCAAAAGAACGTTAGTCAAGATTTTAATAGGTTTCTTTTATACTTATATAGGTTTGTCAATATTCCTTATGGCAGTAAACGTAGGTTTCCTTCCTGCGGGCAAGCTTATCGGAGCCGAACTGGCAACAAGAAGCTACAGTTGGGTACTCATACCTTTCGGAATGGTAATTGGTTTTGCCGTGGTGCTCGCAGAACCCGCCATACATATTCTAATTGAGCAAGTCGAGGATTTGACAGGTGGCGCTATCTCAAAAAAGATTATTCTGCTGTGTTTGACGCTGGGTATCTCGCTGTCTATCGGGCTTGCCATGATAAGAGTGCTGACGGGACTTAGCATCTGGTATTTCCTTGTGCCCGGTTATTTAATTGCGCTGGTTCTGACCTTCTTTGTGCCGTCTATATTTACGTCCATAGCCTTTGACTCGGGAGGGGTTGCTTCCGGACCTATGACCGTAACCTTCCTGTTGCCATTCGCTATGGGGGCAAGCGCGGCTGTCGGCGGCAACATAATGACCGACGCGTTCGGACTCGTTGCTATGGTGGCAATGACGCCGCTTTTGACGGTACAGATATTCGGCATGGTCTATAAGATAAAACTAAAAGCAAAGAGCCGCAAAAAGCCGTTGCCTGCCGCCGCAAGCATTGCGGTGCAAGAAGAGCCGGTAAGTTTTGAATAAGAAGTACTTAAATTAAGGAGTGACATATGGAAACATCACCCAATCCCGTAAAACTGCTCGCCGTCATAGTAGAGAAGGCGAAGGGCAAAAAGGTTGTCAAGGTGCTCAACGACTTCGGCTTGAACGCGCAGGTTGCGACCTTAGGCGCAGGCACGGCGACATTGAGTATACAATCCTTACTGGGCTTTTGCGAAACCTGCAAGAGTGTGATGCTCGCAGTTATCCCCGCAGTCAAGTCCGCGGAAATCATGCAAGCGCTTAACGAAGAACTGAATTTTGAAAAGCCCGAAACGGGCATAGCGTTTACTATTCCCATAAAAAGCGTCTCCGGCATGCTGACTTTGCAGTATATGCTGGGCGAAAAAAAGGAGATATAATATGAGTGAGACAAAATACGCCTTGATAACCGTTATCGCAAAAAGAGGCTATTCCGACACTGTTATGGATGCGGCTAGGGCCGAAGGCGCGAGGGGCGGAACAGCCATTCACGCGCGCGGTACGGGCACTGCCGAAACGCAGAAATTTCTCGGGCTGAATATCGAGCCGGAAAAGGACTTGCTGCTCATACTTGTTGAAGATGAAAAAAAGAATGCCATAATGAAGGCAATAAACGAAAAAGCCGGTCTCAATATGGAAGGCAACGGGCTGGT
>JAQVME010000155.1 GCA_028703745.1 Clostridia bacterium | reverse complement strand
GGAAAAACCTCAAGGTAGAAGATGACTGCAACGTCGTGTCTTTGCTGAAAGCAGGCACCAAGGCTGTGGCGATATTCGGCAAGAGCTGGGATTTGCACATCACGGAGATTTTGCGCGCCACACTCGACGAAAATCTTGAGCTGATATATGACACTTTGAGTTTTTTCAAAGCCAACGGCAAAGAGGTTGTTTTTGACGCCGAGCATTTTTACGACGGCTACAAAGCCAACGCCGATTATGCCATGAAAGTGTTGGCGGCAGCGGACAGAGCCGGCGCCGACGTGCTTTGCCTTTGCGATACCAACGGCGGCTGCTTCCCGCAAGAGATTTACGAAATAACAAAAAAGGTCGCAGATACCTTCCCCGGCAAGAAGCTGGGCATACATTGCCATAACGATATCGGCTGCGCCGTCGCTAGCTCAATGCTTGCGGTCGATGCGGGTGTCACGCAGATACAGGGCACCTTTATCGGTATAGGCGAAAGATGCGGCAACGCCGATTTGAGCGTAATAATCCCCAATCTTCAAATAAAAAAGGGCATAGAATGTATTGAAGGCGGATTAAACTCGCTGTCAGATACGGTCATCAAGCTCTATGAGATTTCTAATTTAATAATGCCTGCCAACAAGCCTTATACGGGTAGCAGCGCATTCGCGCATAAGGGCGGTATGCACATTGACGGCGTCAACAAGTGCGCGCACACTTTCGAGCACATTGCGCCCGAAACGGTGGGGAACAAGAGAAGATTTCTTATGAGCGAGGTGTCGGGAAGGACAACGGTGCTTGCAAAACTTGTAAGCGTAGCGCCCGAGCTAAAAAAGGATTCTCCCGAAACCGCAGAAATTGTCAAGAGAATAAAGGAGCTCGAGCACGAGGGTTATCAGTTCGAATCGGCGGATGCCAGCTTTGAGCTCGTGGTACTCGATATTCTGGGCAGATATAAACCGCATTTCAAGCTGAGCATGTACAAGACGGGAGGGGAGTTCCCCTGTCCCGACGGCGAGACCAGCGCTTACGCCATGCTGAAGATCGAGGTTGACGGCAAGAAGGAGACAGTGGCGGCAAACGGCAACGGTCCCGTACATGCTCTCGACCTTGCCTTAAGAAAAGCGCTCAGCGTGTTTTATCCCGAACTCAACAAGGTGCATTTGACGGACTATAAGGTGCGCGTACTGGCTGCGGAGAAGGCCACCGCCGCCAAGGTTAGGGTTCTTATTGACAGCACAAACGGCGAGGACATCTGGACGACCGTCGGCGTTTCTACCGACATAATCGAAGCCAGCTGGACGGCGCTTGTAGATTCTATCGAATATATATTAAATAAGAATGAGGTGAAAAAATGGCAATGACAATGACACAAAAAATCCTCGCCGCGCACAGCGGTAAGGACACCGTAAAAAAAGGCGAGCTCATAATGGCGCAACTGGATTTGGTGCTCGGAAACGACGTGACCTCACCCGTGGCTATCAAAGAATTCAATAAAGCCGGCTGTAATTGCGTGTTTGACTGCAATAAAATCGCGCTGGTTATGGACCACTTTACGCCGAACAAGGACATAAAGTCCGCCGAACAAGTAAAGACCGTCAGAGAATTTGCCGACGAAAAGGGCATAACAAATTTCTTTGACGTCGGCGAAATGGGCGTGGAGCACTCTCTTCTGCCCGAAAAAGGGCTGGTGGTATCGGGCGATCTCGTTATCGGCGCCGACAGTCACACCTGCACCTATGGCGCGCTTGGCGCTTTTTCAACGGGCGTAGGCTCGACGGATATGGCGGCAGGTATGTCTTACGGCAGAGCGTGGTTCAAGGTACCCCCCGCAATAAAATTCAATCTGATAAACAAGCTTACAGGTTGGGCGAGCGGCAAGGACGTCATTTTGCACATTATTGGCAAAATAGGCGTAGACGGCGCGCTTTATAAATCTATGGAGTTTGCCGGCGAAGGCGTAAGCAGTCTTTCTATGGACGAACGCTTTACTATCTGCAATATGGCGATAGAGGCAGGCGCCAAAAACGGCATTTTCCCCGTTGACGAAAAGACGCTGGAATACGTGCGCGAGCACAGCAACAAGCAACCGAGAATTTTTGAAGCGGACGGCGACGCCGAATACGACGAGGTCTTTGACATAGATTTGTCAAAAATAAAACCCACCGTGGCGTTCCCCCACCTTCCGTCCAACACGAGGACCTTTGATGACATAGGTGAAGTAAAAATAAATCAAGTGGTCATAGGCTCGTGCACAAACGGCAGATTCTCGGATTTTGAAATCGCCGCAAAAATTCTCAGGGGCAAGAAAGTCGACAAGAGAGTGCGCACGCTTATTATTCCGTCCACACAGAAGATTTATCTCGACATACTGGACGCAGGGTTCATTAAGGATTTCATAAATGCCGGCTGTATCGTATCTACGCCGACGTGCGGACCGTGCCTAGGCGGACATATGGGAATACTTGCGAAGGACGAAAGATGCGTATCTACAACCAACAGAAATTTCATAGGCAGAATGGGACATCCCGAAAGCGAAGTGTACTTGGCTTCACCCGCCGTTGCCGCAGCTTCGGCGCTTACGGGCAGGATTTTACAGCCTTCAGAGCTTATATAGGAGGAAAAAATGAAAATTACCGGAAAAGCAATCAAATACGGAGACAACGTCGACACCGACGTCATAATCCCGGCAAGGTATCTTACCACCAGCAACGAAAAGGAGCTGGCGGCGCATTGTATGGAAGACCTTGACAAAACCTTCGTTTCGAGGGTCAAAGAAGGCGACATAATGGTAGCCGGCGCCAATTTTGGCTGCGGCTCCTCGAGAGAGCACGCGCCCATAGCCATAAAAGCCTCGGGAATTGCCTGCGTAATAGCAAAGAGCTTCGCCAGGATTTTTTACCGCAACGCCATAAATACGGGGCTTGCTATCATAGAATACGACGGAGACATCTCTGAGGGAGATATACTTGAAGTCGATTATGAGAAGGGCGAGCTGAACAATCTGACACGTGGAAACGTGGGAGTTTTTCCTCCGTTTCCTCCGTTTTTGCAAAACATCATCAATAAGGGCGGACTGCTGAAGTCGCTCAGGGAGGACAAATAATGGAGTTCAACATTGCCGTAATACACGGCGACGGCATAGGCGTAGAAATAATCGATTCGGCGATTGAGGTGCTTGGCGCCGTCGCTAAGAAATTTGGTCATAAGTTTAATTTTGAGCCGGTGTCCGCCGGCGGAAACGCCATAGACAAGTTCGGCGAGCCGCTACCCATGGCGGAGCTGGAAAAATGTCTGCGCAGCGACAGCGTGCTGCTGGGCGCCGTGGGCGGTCCGAAATGGGATACTCTCCCGGGACATTTGAGACCCGAAAGAGCGCTTCTCGGCATAAGAAAGGAGCTTGGACTTTATGCCAACATTCGTCCCGCAAGGCTGATGCCTATTTTGAAGGACGCCTGTCCGTTGAAGAAAGAGGTCGCCGAAAAGGGTTTTGATATGATTATTATCCGCGAGCTTACCGGCGGAATATATTATGGCGAAAGAGGCAGAAGGATAGGGCAAAACGGCGTAGAGGCATACGATACCGAGCTTTACAGCGAAATGGAAATCGAAAGGATTGCCCGCACCGCATACGAAATCGCCATGGGCAGAAAAAAACAGTTAATAAGCATCGACAAGGCAAACGTGCTTGAGAGTTCAAGACTTTGGAGGGAGGTTGTGCACAAGCTTAACGCAGAATACCCCGAAGTCAAGGTAACGGACATGCTGGTGGACAATGCCGCAATGCAGCTGGTCAGGAACCCGTCGCAGTTCGATGTCGTCGTTACCGGTAATATGTTCGGAGACATACTGTCGGATGAGGCGTCACAAATTACCGGATCCATAGGGCTGTTGCCGTCGGCGTCACTGGGTGAAAGCGGCAGAGGTATGTACGAGCCTATTCACGGTTCTGCTCCCGATATAGCAGGGAGGAATATCGCCAATCCCATAGCCACCATTTTATCCGTGGCAATGATGCTGCGTTTTTCTTTCAAGCTTGAAAAAGAAGCCGCCGCCGTAGAAAACGCTGTTAACGCCGTGCTTGAGCAGGGCTGTCGCACAGCCGACATTCCGGGCAACGGCACTACGCCTCTTGGCACGCGCGAAATGACCGCAAACATTATCGAAAAAATCTAAATAAAATAACAAAATAGTCAATTAGCCGTCAATATAGCTTTATTGACGGTTTTTTTATCTTCAGAGCAGGGAATGATTGACGGCATATTGTTGATAATAGGCAATAAAAGGTTTATAATACCAATAACAAAACAGGGGGAGGTCTTTTAATGCAACCGGTACTAGAGGTGAGAAAACTCACAAAAATTTATCGAAGGGCTGGCAAGCTGCCACTCAAGGCAGTGGATAATG
>JAQVME010000154.1 GCA_028703745.1 Clostridia bacterium | reverse complement strand
GTGTTACCAGTCTTGAACTTGCGGAGAGCTATATGTGCCTTGCAAACAGCGGCGTACACAAAAAAGCGGCTTTTATAAAGCAAATATCAGATAGCGGCGGCAATCTGATATACTCTCACCGTCAGCAGCCTTATCAAGCTATTGACGAGTCGGCGGCGTATCTCATGACGGATATGCTCATAGATACGGCAAGAAATGGCACTGCAAGGAAACTTTCGTCAGTTCCTTATGAAGTTGCGGCAAAAACCGGTACGGTCGGTGGCTCAGACGGCAACAATACAGATGCGTGGAGTGTATCGTATACCAGCGAAAATACTTTATGCGTTTGGTACGGAAATTTATCCGGCAAGTCTGAACAGAATTTCTCGGCGACGGGCGGAAGCTATCCCACAATGCTTGCAAAATACGTTTACCGAAATTCCGCGCCTGCAAAGAACTTTTTTGTGCCCGAAAGCATAGTCGAGATGAAAATAGACACGCTTGCCACAAAAGAATTTAACAAAGTAATGCTGGCTACTCCCCATACCCCCGCCGAGCATCAGAAATACGAGCTTTTTGACGCGTTCAACGCGCCGCTTGAATATTCGCCGCTATATGAATTACCGCTGACAAATATGTCGGTAGAGCCGCAAGGCGAAAACGGCGCCGATATCAGCTTTGAAGCCCTGCCATATTTCAGCTATAAATTAATTAGAAAAAACCTATCTACCGGTGAAGCGTTGGAGATATACAATATCTCTGAAGAAATCGGGCTTATTGAATATTGTGACGAAACCGAAGAAAGAGGACTTTACAGTTATAGCCTCGAGGTTTACGGAAAATACGGCAGTTTGGGTATAGCCGAAGAAAAATTCGTACTGCTCGGAATATAAACCGACAAAAAGCTTATTTCTATAGACTTTTACAATAAAAAACCGCTTAACAAAACTCGTTAGGCGGCTATTTTTATGACATATGCTGCATTTTTGCGTTAATAGCTGCTACAGATTATCGTTTCTGTTCTTGCTATTGCACCTTCAACTAGCAATTCTATATCAAGCAGCTTTTCCATATCTTCGACAATGGAAAGCCGCGGTTTTATGACGGGATTCTTGGGCAAAAAAACCGTGCAACAGTCCTCATAAGGCAAAATGCTTAAATCGTAGGTCTCAATGTTGCGGGCATCCTCGATAATTTCGTATTTGTCACTGCCTATCAATGGGCGAAATACCGGCAGCTTGACGACGTCGTTGGTTACGATAATACTTTCCATGGTCTGACTTGCCACCTGTCCCAAGCTCTCACCTGTTACAAGCGCGCCGCAACCCTTTGATATAGCCAGTCTTTCGGCGATACGCATCATAAACCTGCGCATAAGCGTAATCATAAATTCGATAGGACACTTTTCTCTTATGGCGTATTGTATTTCTGTGAAAGGTACTACGGACAGCTCGATGTCGCCGCTGTATTTTGATACGGTTTTTGCCAAATCAATGACTTTCTGTTTGGCTTTTTCGCTGGTATAAGGAAAACTGTGGTAGTGTACTGCGAAAAGCTGTACGCCCCGTCTGGCAATTTTGTGCCCTGCTACAGGGCTGTCAATACCGCCCGAAAGTAAAAGCATTGCCTTTCCGCCGCAACCGGACGGCAAGCCCCCCGCGCCTTCAAGTCTTTCGTAGAATATAAAAGCCGTCTTATCCTCTCTTATATCAATATTAACTTCGAAATCATATTTGAAAAGGTCAACTGTCAAATCCTTACTGTTTTTAAGCATAAACTGCCCTACATCGGCAGCAATATCCATTGAACGTTTTTGTATAGTCTTGTCGGCTTTGTTCACAGATACCCTGAATTTTCCGGCTTTGGGCGATATTTCGGCGGCAACGCGCGATATTTCATCAAGATCGGCATGGATTTTAATAGCCGGACTAACGCTATGTATGCCGAATATCTTTTGAAGCCGCATGATTATTGCGCCATGGTCGCGTTCAGCGTAGTTTTCTACAATAAAACGGTTTCGCGCGGAGCGCAAATAACACTTTATGCCGTCAAGCGCCTTTCTGATATTCCTAGAAAGCGTGTCCTCAAAATACCTTTTGTTGTTGCCCTTCAAAAACAGCTCTCCGACTCTGATGATTATTACTTTATCCATAGTTCTTCCTTTATTTCGCGTATTTTATCAGTTCGCTGTATTCCAAATTAAGTTTATTAATGAAATACTCTGCTTGTGGAATGTCGTTTTCGTGGCAAAAACTCAACCTTATTATGCCGTTCTTGTACTCTTCAGGCAAATACTCGGTTTTCCATCCCTTTGCCGGTTTTGACGACGAACATGCGCTGCCTGTCGCCAGCATAATGCCGTGCTTTTCGAGGGCGTGCAGCATAACCTCGCCCCTCACGCTTCGTAGCGCCAGACTCAATATGAACGGTGAGCCTTGGCAAGAAATCTTTATGACGCTGCCGTCTTGAGGCAAACTATCTATGATATACTGCTTAAGTTGATTTATTTCAGATGAATATTTGTCGATAGAGGGCAGAATCTTATTGCAAACAGCTTCAAAGCACATAATTGCGGGGATATTTTCCGTGGATGAGCGTACACCCATTTCTTGACCGCCGCCAAAGATGACAGGTTGCACGGATACGCCTTTTTTTACATATAGTCCGCCACAGCCTTTTATGGAATGCAGCTTGTGCGCGCTGACAGAATACAAATCCACCCCCAGCTCTGCCATATCCGTTTTTATCTTTCCCAGCGCTTGAACGCCGTCGCTGTGAAATATAATGCGCTTGTTTACGCTCTTTGCATAGCTGACAAGCTTTTTTATATCGTTTATGCCACCTGTTTCATTGTTTACGTGCATAACAGAAATCAAGGCTGTGTCCTCAGTTACCAAGGGCTTGAATTTTTCAAAATCTACCATGCCGCACCCGTCGACGTCGGCAAGCACGAGTTCAAAGCCTCTTTGCGCCAGTTCGTTTGCAACCTTCATAACCGAAGGGTGCTCCGCCTTTGATACTATTATGCGCGAGCCCTTCTTCTTCGGAGTGCCAAGCAGCGCCAGGTTGTCGCTTTCCGTGCCGCTGGAGGTAAATACGAATTGTCCGTCACCGTTCAAAAGCCGCAAAATGTTCTGTCTGGCTCGCTTTAGGTCGTTGCCGACTTCTACGGAGTTGTGATATTGCGCCGAAGGGTTGTAATAACTGTCAAAGCAATACTTTTTTATTATATCCAAGCACAGCGGATCGGCCTTTGTGGTACTGGCGTTGTCAAAAAATATCATTTTTTCTCCTTAATCAGCGAATAAAAATAATTGTCTGCCACTAATATATAATTGTTTGGATTGTTTTTTATCTTTATACATATAAATACCTTGAAGGTCGTCTGCTCGCACAGGCATTCGACACTATTGGGAATATCGACTATGTCCATTTCCTCGATAATGTCGCAGTTCTCAATTTCGGTCAGCTTTGAGATAAAAAAATACTTGTCCTTGATAAACTTATAACTCTTTTTTACCGTAAGCGCGCCGTCCTTTATGACGTAGTTTATGTTAAATAACAGATACCATTTGAAATAATTTATCGCTACGGAGACAAGCAGTAACGCCCCTACGGCAATAAAAAGCATAGGAAAAAATATCGCGGGGAATACAATTGCCAATGCGGCTATTTTTAGTAGCGGCGCCAGTCTGTGCAAAAAGGCGAACGGTTTTTCTCCCTTTACGCATTTGAATGAAACCATATATTCATTTGAGAGTGACAACAGTTACCCCCTTGCCGCCTTCGCCGTACATACCGTCGCGGTACGTGGCAACTGCCTTGTTCCCCGTCAAATACTGCCGTACAGCGCGGCGCAGCTTGCCCTCGCCGATGCCGTGTATTATAGAAATATCCTTAAGTCCGCCCATATAAGCGCTATCTATGAATTCTTCAAGATAAAAATGCACCTCGTCTGTCGTCTTGCCTATGATATTGAGGCTGGTGGGTACGGCTTCGTTGCGTAATTCAGTCTTTATTGTTTTTGGCGGCTTGTCTTTAAGCTTTGGTCCGCTGAGTCGCGACAGATTTTCGATTTCCGTCTTTGTGGCTACCGAGCCCATACGGACGTGCGCTTCCTTCTTTATGGGGTTAAGCGCAGTTACCACGCCTTCTGAGTTCAGCGATTTTATGAGTACTCGGTCGCCTACCCTGATTTCTCCTTCCGCCTCTTGTCCCGACAGCTCAAATTCGTTCTCTTCGTTTATTACGAATTTTTTGAGACTTTTTCGCAGTTCGTATGCCTTGAAAAGGCTTTTTTCGTCGGGAGCTTCCAGCACGTTTTTGAGCGCGTCAATAATCTCATTGGCTTCCAGCATAGCGTTCTCGACCAGCCTTTTTGTTTCTTTTCTAATAGATTGATTCAGCCGTTCTCGCT
>JAQVME010000153.1 GCA_028703745.1 Clostridia bacterium | reverse complement strand
ACAGCCCCGATATTGTCATAGCCATGACACCCAAAGTGCTGGCACCGTCGCTTGCCGTACGGGATAAGCTGAAGTTAAAAACAAAAATAGCCGTAGTCATTGACGAGTTTTGCCTTGATAAGCAATTAGTCAACACCGCAGTAGATTTTTATTTTGTCGACAATCACGACATAAAAGAGCAGCTTGTGGGCTACAAGGTACCCGAAGATAATATTCAAATAAACAACATTCCCGTGCGCAAGCATTTCCAAAAGACGCTTTCACGCGAGGATGCTTTGAAAGTCTTTGATTTTCCCGACAGACCCACGGTTATGCTCGTGGCATCCCAGTACGGCGACGACAAGCTAAAACGCGTCATTACGGCGCTGAGTAACGCAAAACTGGACATAAACGTGCTTGTAGCATGCGGATACAGCCGCAGACTGCTTGCATATGTACGGGAAAAAACCGATTTCACCGGACTTAACGAAGGTATTGACATGAACGCCGGCTATTCCTGCGCCGATATCGTTGTCGCCCGCCCGACGGCGACGGTGCTGGCGGAAGCGCTTTACAAAAAAAAGCTGGTATTTTCTATATACCCCGGCGGAGAGATGGAAAGGCGCACGCACGACTATCTGGGGCTTGACCTTGTGGTGAAAACCGAAAGCGAGGACGCCGTCATAAAGAAAATACAAGAATACCTCGACAACGAAGAAAATTTTGAGGGCATAAGACGCATAATAGACAATGCGGTAGAAGGCGAGCCCGTAAATAAGATAGCCGAGAAGCTGATAGAACTTTTTCAAGGCTGATAAACTATGACAGAAAGGACGCAAACGCTCGTACATATTGCCTTGATGACTGCCATAACGGCGGCGCTGTCCTTTGTCCGTATACCTTTTTTCCCGGTGCCGTTCACGCTGCAGACGCTTGCCGCCATGCTCGCAGGCATATTGCTGAAAAGGTGGGCAGGAGTATCCTCTCAAGTATTGTATCTGCTGCTGGGACTTTCGGGATTGCCTCTTTTTTCTCAGGGCGGCGGCATAGCGTACATATTCAATCCGACTTTCGGGTATCTGCTGTTTTTGCCGGCGCTGACGTTGCTCGTGTCGATGTTTCACAACAAATTCAAGGTGGCGGGAATAGTTGTTCCCGCAATAATGCTGCTGGCTTTCGGCGCTTTTTATTATATTGCGCTTTTCCGTATTCCCTTCGCCGAAATAGGCAAGACACTGCTAGGCTTTATGGTGGTATTTATTCCCGCTGAGCTTTTGAAGGCATTTTGCGCTTATTTTGTCGGCGTAAAGATTAAGAGCAGATTAATTATTCAAAAATAATTTTTAATGGAGCTAACCTTTTTTGAGGCTGTTTCGGTATCATATAAGAAAGCCGGACGGAGATTGCGCCCTTACGGCGCAATACTTCTTCCCGGCTTACTCAAGCTTAAAGACCTTGTTTAGATTATTAATTATTCGTCGAGCATTCTTCCCGATTCGAAATAGTAGCTCATTCTGCTGGGGCGTGACGGCATAAGCCTTGTTGCCATGCCAAGCAGTACGACCGAAGTCGCGCCGGCGACTATCGACCACGAATATGCCGCGTTGAGGTCTATTGCTCCGCCTATCTGCGTAAGCACCGAAGCTATGATCACGGACAGCACGCTTGCCATAAATGAGTATTTCGCGTTTCTTGTGAATACCATGGCAAGAAAGCCTACGATAAGCCCGTAGAACACATTTACGCTACCCCAGAACGTGTTGTCAAACAACAGCGCAAGTCTGGTGCTGCCGTAAATAAGTCCGGCAAGTATAAGCGTTATCAGCAATGTAAGAAGTCTGTTTGACCATTTGCCTTTGACAAAAAACCAGAAGATGCAAAGCGCGTACAAGAGCATCGAACCTATGCTGAAAGTCATGAAGTTTGTTTGTATAGGAGGGATGAAATTCAAGCCTATAATCAGGGCAAGCAGTATGACCGCGGCTATACTCGGGATGTTAAAATCCTTCAAAGCCTGACTACCCAACCCGATGAGTATCATTATACCCAGCACTACTAAAATTATTGAACCAACCATAAAATTACCTCTCTTTAGTGCTAGTTTGTTTGTTGGCGACGAATTTATGCAAGTACAAGTTTTTGAGAAAAATCCCGCGCCCTTGCAACGAGAATTCAAAGGTTGCTAATTTGGTTTTGACACCGCTTTCAAATATTGCGCGAGTAGTTTTGATTGTTTGACAATGGTAATGATTTTATATTATACTTTATGATAAATACATTTAAGGAAATATATGAAAGATTTTAACTTTGACGATATAAATATCATTTTTGAGGACAACCACATACTCGTTGTGGTCAAGCCGCAGAATATGCCGGCGTGTCCCGACGAAACGGGAGACAAGGACCTGTTGAGCCTTTTGAAAGAGTATTTAGTAAAAAAGTACGACAAAAAGGGCGAAGCTTTTCTGGGACTGGTTCACCGTCTCGATCGTCCGACCGGCGGCGTTATGGTATTTGCCAAGACCTCAAAGGCGGCGAGAAGGCTTGCCGAAGAGCTCAAAAACAACGAAGTGGAAAAAAGATATTTTACCATTGTCCACGGCGTACCAAAAGAAAAGCAAGGAGAGTTGGTGCACTATTTGCTCAAGGATCCCGCCAAGAACGTCGTATACGCCGTGCCGATGGCGACTGAAGGCGCAAAGAAAGCCGTGTTGGACTATAGGGTACTGCTTGTTAACGACAAGTTGAGTCTTATCGACGTGCGGCTTAAAACGGGAAGAAGCCACCAAATTAGAGTGCAGCTGTCCTCTATTGGCACGCCGCTTTTCGGCGACCAAAAATACGCCGAGGGCAAGACCATGCCCGGCTACAACATAGCGCTGTGGGCGACGGAGCTGAAGCTCCTTCACCCTATCACAAAAGAAAAGTTAGTGTACAGGGTTTATCCTCCCGTTGAAGAAATCCCATGGAAATACTTCGATGTAAACAGGTTTCTCGCCATAAATATAAAATACTAAATCAAGAGAGGGCAAAAGCATATGCAAGTACTCAATGTTACCGTAGGACAGTTACTGACAGACCTTGCCAAAGACCACGCCGACGAAATAGCCGTCAATTACAATGACCGGAATTATTCCCGTACGTGGGCAGAGCTTGAAGAGGAAGTGACGGCTATTGCCAAGGGCTGGATAAAGATGGGCATCAAAAAGGGTGACCATGTGGCGATTTGGGCAACGAATGTTCCCGAATGGTTCCTTACATTCTTCTCCTCGGCGAAAATCGGCGCGGTTCTTGTCACCGTGAACACAAGCTACAAGGCTTTTGAGCTTGAATACCTGCTGCGCCAGTCGGATGCAAAAGCTCTGGTGCTTATTGACGGTTTCAAGGACGCCAATTACATAAATATCATAAATGAAGTCTGTCCCGAGCTACATGACGCAGTGGACGGCAAAATCAACTCTGAGAGATTTCCGTATCTCAAGCACGTGCTTTATGTCGGCAAAAATCTTCCCGAGGGTATGCAAAGTTTCGACGATTTGAAAGAGATAGGCAAGGATGTGCCCGACGCCCGCCTGCAAGAAATCGCCGCAGGACTAATTCCCGAGGACGTCATCAATATGCAATATACCTCCGGAACGACGGGCTTCCCGAAGGGCGTTATGCTGACGCATAACAATATCATAAACAACGGCAAAACTATAGGCGACGGCATGGGCTTCACAAACAAGGACAAGCTTTGCATAACGGTGCCGTTTTTTCATTGCTTCGGCTTGGTGCTTGCCATTATGGCTTCCTTGACGCACGCCACAAGCATGGTGCCCGTGGACTTTTTTCAGCCGCTAAAGGTGCTGAAGGCGTGCCGGGACGAGGAATGTACGGCATTGCACGGCGTGCCGACTATGTTTATAGCAATGCTTGAGCATCCCGATTTTAAAAGCTACAAGCTCAATCTACGCACGGGCATAATGGCAGGCTCGCCTTGCCCCATAAAAGTAATGCGCCAAGTCATTTCAGATATGGGTATTGGTGACATCGTTATCGTATACGGACAGACCGAGGCTTCTCCCGGCTGTACCATGACGACGGTTGACGACCCGATAGAGGCGAGGGTAAACACCGTGGGAAGAGCCTTTCCCGGCGTCGAAACAAAAATAATCGACCCAGAAACGGGCGAGATTTGCCCGCCGCACAAAACAGGCGAGTTTTGCGCAAGGGGCTACAATATTATGAAAGGTTATTATAAGATGCCTGAAGCCACCTCCCAAGCTATAGACAAGGACGGCTGGCTGCACACAGGAGACCTCAGCACGGTGGACGAGGAGGGCTATTACAAAATAGTCGGCAGAATAAAGGATATGATTATACGCGGGGGTGAGAACATCTATCCCAAAGAAATAGAAGAGTTCCTTTACACCCACCCAAAAATAAAAGACGTGCAAGTCATCGGCGTGCCCTCGA
>JAQVME010000152.1 GCA_028703745.1 Clostridia bacterium | reverse complement strand
AGTCATAAGGTCTTCCAGCGACATTAGCCTTGACCTGCCGCATTGCTTTGCGCTCTCTAAAATAATTTTGTTAAGTCTTGCAGTGTTTACTTCACCGACATTGCTGTGCTGCGAGCTGAACGGCACCACCCTTTCTACGCCCATCTCCACAGCCTTTTGGATGACCGTATCCAGCTCCTTGCATACCCCGATATAAAGCGTCAAGCCGCTTTCTCCGGTGTCGTTGCGCTTTGTTTCGTCGATTTTTGCTATTAAATAATCTTTATATATCCTTTCTATGGTGCAATAATATTCGTTGGCGGTATTGTCGCAAATAATAAGTCTGTAGCCTTCCTTAAGTCTGGATACCTTGACAGCGTGGTGGAACTCATCACCTCTCAGAGCAATGCGTTCTTCATCTGCCTTTTCGTAGGTAAAAAACCGCTTCAAATCCATATCAGCAACCTAGGGAAAGCGCGTCCCATTCCCCCATGCTGAGTTGTCTCTTTACGAAAAAGCCCTGTTTGACAAAGGCGTTAATGACTTCTTCCCTTCTGCCCCGAATAATACCCGAACAGATGACCGTTCCGCCTTCGTTCAAACGCTCCCTAAGACCGCCAGACAACCGTATGAGTATGTCCGCGGTAAGGTTTGCTAGAATAATGTCCGCGCGCACGCTCTTTTTTGTAAGAAGATCGGCGGCTTCAATTTCCGCAACGTTTTCTACGCCGTTGAGTACGGCGTTCTCTTTCGCCGCCTTGACGGCAACGCTGTCGATATCACACATATAGCAGCTTGCCGCGCCTTTTTTAATAGCGGCTATGCCGAGAATACCGCTGCCTGTGCCAACATCTACAACCGCCTTGCCTAGAAAGTCCGTATCCGACATAAGCGTAAGACACAGCTTGGTGCTCTCATGCTCGCCCGTACCGAACGCCATGCCGGGATCAATAAAAACCGGCGTTTTACTTTCGGAACCTTCGTATTTCAGCCATTTGGGCACTACCACAAAGTCTGCGGCAATTATCGGAGAATAATACTTTTTCCAGTTTTCGTACCAGCTTTCGTCGTCAATGTCGCTTATTATCTGTTCGCCGGCGCAGTCGTAGCCGCTAATTATTTCATTAAGTTCTTGTAGCTTTTCGGCGAGAACGTCCTCCGAAACGAAACCGCTAACCTTTACTACAGCGTCAGCTTGCAGCAGTTTTTCGTCGACATAATCCCACATACCGCCACTCTTTATGATGTCCAGTAAATCGTTCTTATCAACTATACGGACACCGCTGCAACCTATAGAAAAGAAGGCGTCAGCAATGAGCTCTGAGCCTTCTGTATGGGTGTTAACGGTTATTTCTTTCCAAATCACAATAATTATCCCTTTGTAACCTTCTTGAATTTTTGAACCTTTTCGTAATTTGCCTTTTCAAAGGACTTCTCAAGTTCCTTGAGCTTGCTGCGTTGATGCAAAGACAGGCTCTTGGGGATATCCACAACGACTTTTATAAACAAATCGCCGTAAGCGTCCTTCTTGAGATTTTTTACGCCTCTGCCCTTGACTCTTATTATTGTGCCGTTTTGGGTACCCTCAGGAATGTCTACGGGTATCTCCCCTGTCATAGTCGGAACATCTATTCTTGCGCCAAGCGCCGCCTGAATAAATGTAATGGGAAGCTCCATATTGAGGTTTATGCCGTCGCGCACAAAGTACGCGTGCGCTCCAACCTTGAAGATAATAATCAGATTGCCGCTGGCGCCGCTACTCTCCGCCGCGCCGCCTTCGCCGCGCATTGTCAACATCTGTCCGTTGTCTATGCCGGCAGGTATCTTGACCTTAATAGTCCTTTCCTTCTTGACGCGACCTTTGCCCTTGCAGTCGTTGCACTTGTCTTCAATTATTTTGCCCTCGCCGCGGCAGTTGTCACAGGTACGGGTAGTCTGCATTATGCCGAACGGAGTGCGCTGGCTTACCCTGACTGAGCCGGTACCGCCGCATTTGGTGCAGGTTTTGATGGATGAACTGTCTTTGGCTCCGGTACCGCCGCACGTTTTGCATTTTTCTACTCTGGTATAAGTAATCTCCTTGTCGGCGCCAAAGTAGGCCTCCTCAAAGGTCAGATTCAGCACTACTTCTATGTCGTCGCCGTCCCTGTCGTAGCGCGCGGTACGACCGCCGCCGCCGCCCGTAAAGGCGCTGAATATGTTGTTGATGATGTCGTCGGCAAAGCCGCCGCCCCCCCCGCCGCCGAAGGGATTGAAACCACCGCCGCCGCTGTATCCGCTCATAGACGGACCGTCCTCACTGCCGTACTGGTCAAAAGCCGCGCGTTTTTGCGGGTCGGACAACACTTCATATGCGTGCTGAATCTCTTTGAACTTAACCTCGGCTTCCTTCTTTTTGTTTTCGTCCTGTGTTGCGACCACGTCGGGATGGTATTTTTTTGCCAAACGGCGATATGCGGACTTTATGTCGTCCGCATTTGCACTTTTTTCTACTCCCAGCGTCGCGTAATAATCCTTGCCTGCCATATCACTCCTACTTAATGTCGTCGGGGTCTACGTTTATGGTGCTTTCTCCTTCTTCTGCGCCGGGCTGAGCTTCGCCGCCTTGCGCTTGAGTTTGCTGATAAAGCTTGGTGAATACGGGGTTGGTTGCTTGTCCCAGTTCTTCCGTAAGTTCCTTAATTTCGTCCGCCGTTTCAGCTTTTGCCAGCTTTTCTTTGGCGGTCTTTGAGGCGTTCTCAAGCAGTTCCTTGTCCTCTGCGGACAGCTTGTCACCTGATTCCTTAACCGTCTTTTCTACGGAGAAAACCAGCTGTTCGGCGTTGTTCTTCATATCAATGAGTTCCTTACGCTTCTTGTCCTCTTCTGCAAATTTCTCGGCTTCCTTGACTGCCTTGTCAATTTCCGAATCGGTGAGGTTGCTGGAAGCGGTAATTGTAATGTTGTTGGACTTGCCTGTACCCTTGTCAACAGCCTTGACGCTGACTATGCCGTTGGCGTCGATATCGAACGTGACTTCAATCTGCGGCACACCTCTCATTGCGGGAGGAATTCCCGTCAGCTCGAACCTGCCAAGCGTCTTGTTGTCTGCCGCCATAGCTCTCTCGCCCTGCAGCACGTGAATGTCCACAGAAGTCTGATTGTCGGAAGCCGTGGAGAAAACCTGCGACTTCTTGGTGGGTATGGTGGTATTTCTTTCAATAAGCTTGGTCGCCACGCCGCCCATGGTCTCTATACCCAGCGAAAGCGGTGTTACGTCAAGTAGCAGCACGTCTTTTACGTCGCCCGCCAGCACTCCCGCTTGAATAGCGGCGCCCAGCGCCACGCACTCGTCAGGGTTTATGCCTTTGTAGGGCTCCTTGCCTGTTATGCTCTTGACAGTGTCAAATATTGCGGGTATTCTTGTCGAACCGCCGACTAGCACTATCTTGTCAATTTGACCGGCGGTTACGCCCGCATCCTTCATTGCCTGTATGGTGGGAGCAATGGTCTTTTTAACCAGAAATTCCGTCATAGAATCGAATTTTGCCTTGGTCAGCTCCATATCGATATGCAAAGGTCCGTTTGGTCCTACGGTAATGAACGGCAAATTAATGGAGGTCTTCGCCATACCGGAAAGCTCTATTTTTGCCCTTTCGGCTGCTTCCTTGACTCTCTGTACCGCCATTTTGTCTTTTGAGAGATCAACGCCGTCGGTATTTTTGAATTCGGTAATAATCCAATCCATAACTACCTTGTCGAAATCGTCGCCGCCCAGTCTGGTGTCGCCGTTCGTGGCAAGCACCTCGAAAACGCCGTCGCCCAGCTCGAGTATGGACACGTCGAAGGTACCGCCGCCGAGATCATAAATAAGTATCTTCTGTGCTTTTGTTTCTTTGTCAAGACCGTAGGAAAGAGCCGCCGCAGTGGGTTCGTTTATTATGCGCAGAACTTCAAGTCCGGCTATTTTGCCGGCGTCCTTGGTCGCCTGTCTTTGTGAATCCGAGAAATACGCGGGAACGGTAATAACCGCTTGGGCTACTTTTTGTCCCAGATACGCTTCGGCGTCATTTTTGAGCTTAGTTAAAATCATTGCCGAAATTTCCGGCGGCGTATAATTTTTGCCGTCGATATTTATTTTGTAGCTTGTGCCCATTTCTCTTTTGATAGAGGCAATGGTCTTATCAGGGTTAACTATGGCTTGTCTTTTTGCGACCTGCCCTACAAGCCTCTGCCCGTCCTTTGAGAACGCCACAACAGAAGGTGTGGTGCGAGCGCCTTCGGCATTTGGTATTACTACTGCCTCACCGCCCTCCATAACTGCCACGCAGGAATTGGTTGTTCCTAAATCGATTCCTATTATTTTTCCCATATTTGTAACTCCTTTTATATAATTTATTTATTTGAGACCTTGACCATAGAAGGTCGAAGGACTTTTGCTTTTCTTTGGTAACCTTTCACATATACTTCCGTTACCGTATTCCC
>JAQVME010000006.1 GCA_028703745.1 Clostridia bacterium | reverse complement strand
ATCTTCGACTTCAAAATCAGCCTTTGTATTTTTCTTCAGCGTGGTGCGAAGTATGTTTTTTTTCATCCGTATTTGCTCTTCATATGAAATATGCAGCAGGTTGCACCCTCCGCAACGAGAAAACCTATTGCAAACCGGCTTTACTCGGAAAGGCGAGCCTGTGACGACCTCCACCAGTTCCGCCGTGGCAAAGTCTTTTTTTACAAAGGTTATTTTGGCTTTTATCGTTTCGCCCTTCATAGCGAAAGGCACGAATACGACGACTCCGCCCGTCCTTGCAACGCCCTCGCCGTTGATACCGTAGTCTATTATTTCGAGCTGAATGATGTCGTTTTGCTTTATTGTTTTTTCCATATCCATTACCGCCATTGACCCGGAAGCACGAGTTTTTCTTTGTAGGGGAATTGCTTTTCGAACTCCGCGAAGCCGTTGACAAAATCAATACCCGGGAACTCGTAGAAACTGCCGCTGATGCCTTTCAAACCGCCTTCGACAAGCTCCGCCGCCATAAAGGCGTCGAAATTCGCGCCCTCTTTGGTTGTGATGCCGAAATCTCCGGCATCGCGGAAGCCGAAACGGTGATAGTACGCGGGATTGCCGTAAATAATTACGGATTTGTACCCCAGCGCCCTTGCTCCGTCGAAGCTATGCATTATCAGCTTCGAGCCTATTGCTTTTTTTTGATATTCGGGAAGCACGCTAAGAGGTCCGAAAGTCAGCGCCTCGAATTCTTGCCCGGCGTTTATTATTTTCGCTTTGCTGTACATTATGTTTCCGACGATGCGCCCGTCCGTTTCGGCGACAAAGCACAGCTCTTTTATAAATATCGGGCTCTTGCGCAGCAGGTGCGCCAAAAAATGCTCGTCACAGCCCGGGCAGTTGACATTCCAAAAAGCTTCTCTTGTCAAATTGTTGACTTCGTCATAATCCTTGGATTGTTCAAGTCTGATACTAATTTCCATTTTTTCCTCTCTGGCTGCCAATAATCTTTAATGTTGATTCAATACCAACAGTATACGACAAAGCGCGCGTTTATTGCAAGATAAAAAGCCGGTGTGAAACATTTTTTCTGCGCCCGAATTACTTTCAAAGACGTGTGAAATACCCCAACAAAAGGTACCCGAAAGCAACCCGTACAACTACCCGATGCGGTTACATTTTTGGGGGTTATCCACATTTCAAGGCGCAGTTGTCCACAATTAGGGGTGGTTGTCCACAAATCAAAGGCTTTTGTAGCACATTGTTACAGCTTATTTTAAGATAGCGCTGTGCGTATTGAGTTTACAAAGCAAACTTTTTCAGCTATAATTAAGCTGTTTGGGATACCCTGAAGGAGACAATGACGAAATTATACAAAATCACAATAATAATCTTTCTTCTGCTTGCATGCTGCACGCTTTACTCCTGTACGCAAAATGCTACCTTTGAGGATATCACCATAACGGGGAACAATGTTTCCGACCTCCCCGAGGGCGTCTACACGTTGCGCTACAGCATAGAAAATCTTGATAAATATGCGCGCAACCACGATTATTCACTGCTCGTAACCGTTACCGACAGGGATAACAAGCAGATTGACGTCGAAAACAGCCGCATCATACAAATAGAGTCCGACAACGTATACTATGTCACAATACTGCTGACTGCTGAGAACGGCGAAAGGACAAAAACCCATAACTACACGGTTAGCGCGCTCAAAAGCGACGTTGTGGTAACCTTTAGCGCGGGGAACTATCAAAACTTTGCAGACATAACAAGGTCCGTACCCTACGGCGGCACGCTGACGGATATACCTGCCGTGCCCGCATACACTCCGCCCGCGCTCGAGGGTTTCACCAGAACCGTAACAAAATCCGAATGGAGCCGCAAGGACTATACCTCCCTCCTCCAAAACACTACCGTAACGGCAATATATGAAATAACCGACACCATGAATTCTTATACCATAACCTACGACACTGACGGCGGCACGGCAATAGCCGCTCAGACCTTGCTTTACTCCTCGTCCTTGACCGAGCCTGCTCCCCCGACAAAAATCGGCGCGGTATTCTTCGGCTGGTACGGCGACGAGGCACGGACAGAGCCATTTGTGTTCGGCATTATAAAAAAGAATTTTGTCGCATACGCGCGATGGATAACACCAAATGACTCAACCGACGAAAGCTATTTTACTTTCATAGAAAATACCGACGGCAGGTATTATACCATAAGAGCAAAAGAGCGTTGGAATATGCCGGATACCGTCGTCATTCCGAATACGCATAACGGCAAAGCCGTCACAAAAATCGATAACAACGGCTTCGCGCAGTGCGCGCAAATCAAGCACATCACCGTGCCCGAAACAGTTGACGAAATCGGTGTTAACGCCTTCAGCGCCAGAATAATGCAAAGCGACCCGATAGTCACGGCGCTTGAAACCGTAACCTTTCTACAGACAAGCGACCTAATTACTATCAAAAATTCCGCATTTCTTGATTGCGACAAGCTAACAAGTGTCAACATTCCCGACAGCGTGGCTCATATTGAGGCAAAAGCCTTTTACGGCTGCACCTCGCTCCAAACTGTGGCTATCTCGCAAAGCAGCAAGCTTCAACAAATAAGCGACGAGGCCTTTTTCGGTTGCTCGGCGCTGACAGAAATAACACTTCAGCAAAAACTCAACAGGATCTGTGAACGCGCTTTTTATAATTGTACCGCGCTTTCAAGCGTCACCCTGTACTCAGAAGCCGCGCCTTTACTGGATAACGGCTACGTCTTCGGATACTTTGACGGAGGCACCGACAAAAAGCTCAGCCTGACGATATACGTGCTCCCCGAGTTACTCAACACTTATGGCAGCCTCGAGGTATACGACGGCTATGACTTGCAAGCTATAGCATAATCGGCGCCTTCCTTTTTTATCCGGCTATTCCCAATTTGTGACGTTTTGTACGCTTATTTTCTTCTCTCTACCACATATTTTATATATAACTGTTATAAAATAATCATTGTATTACCTCCGCAAAAACAGCTCACATTGATTTACTATAAATTTACCATGACGGATGAAAATAGTCGTCGAAATGTTTGACTAAAAAATGCTTGTGTAATATTATGTATATGCAGTTAGCATATGCTAACTGATATCGGAGGAAGCATGCTGACGCTACTGGACATAACCACTCGCAAGACCGCAATAATAAAAGACGTGCTAGTTCGTGAGTCTACGAAGAGGCGCTTGATGGATATGGGGCTTACGAAGGGCGCTACCGTCCTTATGAAAGGAAGAGCTCCTCTCGGAGACCCTATACTTATTACTTTGAGGGGGTTTGACCTCGCTATCAGAAAGGCCGACGCAAAGAACATCGTAGTAGAGGAGCTTCCATGACGCAAAAAAACTACAAAATCGCGCTTATCGGCAATCCAAATTCCGGCAAAACCACTCTTTTTAACGCCTTGACAAAGATGCGGCAAACGGTGGGCAACTGGCCGGGTGTCACCATAGAAAAAAAACAGGGCGTTTATTATAAAAACAAATCGGTGACTATTGTCGATTTGCCGGGTATTTATTCACTTACGCCCTACTCTCTCGAAGAGAAAATAGCCCGTGACTATCTTCAAAGCGAAAAGCCGGACTTAATAATAAATATTATCGACACAACCAACCTCGAGCGCAACCTGTACCTTACCACCCAGCTGGCAGAAACGGGCGCAAAGGTTGTTGCCGCGCTCAATATGCTTGACGAGCTTGAGTCCAGCGGTATAAGCGTTGACGAAAATAGACTTTCGGACATCCTCGGCATACGCGCTATGCCCATATCGGCGCTAAAAAACAGGAATATAACCAAGCTCATGGATTTATGCCTTGCCGAAATCAACCGCCCGTCAAAAGCGCTGAAGATAGAATACCCCGAAGACATAGAAAAAGCTCTTTCGGAGATTTCTCAAAAGCTGGAACTTGACAGGTTCTCCGCCATAAAGGTTTTTGAACGCGACTCTTTGACATTGAGCCGTCAAGACAAGGACTTTGCCTCCGTGGAAAAGACCGTGCTTGCCGCCGAAAAGCGTTACGGCGAAAAAGGCGTAGAAATCATTTCAAACCTGAGATACGCTTATATCGAAAAAATAATACCTTCATTTCAAACAAAAAAAATGAATAAGCGCGCCGCGCTTTCCGCAAAAATAGACAAGGTACTCACCAACAAATACCTTGCCTTTCCCATTTTTGTGCTTATCATCTGGCTGATGTATTTTATCTCCATCCAAACCCTCGGAAATCTCGGTCTGGAGGCTTTGGAGCGTGTGCTGGAACTGTTGAAAGGCAGCGTTCGGGGAGGTCTTGAAGCCGCCGGCATTTCGCCTTGGCTGATAGGGCTTGTCGTCGACGGCATCATAACCGGCGTGGGTACCATACTCACCTTTCTGCCGCAAATCATATTGCTTTTTCTATTCATCTCTTTGCTTGAAGGTTGCGGCTATATGGCGCGCGTGGCGTACATTATGGACCGGCTTTTCAAAAAAATCGGACTGTCCGGCAAATCCTTTATACCTATGATAATCGGTTGCGGTTGCAGCGTGCCCGCCATTATGAGCGCGCGCACCGTAGAAAACAACGACGAAAGACGGCTGACTATTATGCTAACTCCCTTCATACCCTGCTCGGCAAAGCTGCCGGTTTTTGCGCTGTTCGTAGGCGCTTTCTTCCCCGACAATGCATTCGTTGCGCCCTCTATGTACCTTTTGGGCATCGCTATGGTAATCGCCGGCGGTCTGCTTCTCAAAAAATTGCGACTCTTCAAAACTCAGTCCGACACTTTCGTGCTCGAACTGCCCCAGTACAGACTGCCGCAGTTGAAAAACGTATTAATAGAGTTGTGGGAAAAGTCAAAATCTTTTATAATAAAAGCCGGCACCATAATTTTTGCCGCATCGATAGTGCTGTGGGTATTGCAGAATTTTGATTGGAGCTTCCGCATGGTTGAGGCTGAGCGTAGCCTGCTTGCATCAATCGGCAACGTACTTGCGCCGATTTTCGCGCCGCTGGGCTTCGGAGACTGGCGAGCCTCGGTAGCATTGCTGGCAGGAATGTTCGCAAAAGAGACGGTGGTATCCTCGCTTTCAATCTTGCTGGGTTCGGAAGCCGATATCGCAGCCGCGCTTGCAACCATTTTCACTCCGCTGTCAGCGTATTCATTTATGGCTTTCGTGCTGCTTTCGTTCCCCTGTATAGCCGCTTTGGGTGCCACAAAGAAAGAAATGGGTTCAACAAAATGGTTGCTAATTACAATGGGTTTCCAAGTGGCTACGGCATATTTAGTTGCCTTTTTGATATATAATATCGGCAGTTTGTACTTTTATAACAAATGGATAGTACTTGCGCCGCTGATATTCGCCGCCGCCTCGGTTGCCGCAATATACTTATACAAACGCATAAAGAAAAAAGGAGCGAAGACTTGAAAACAGACGTAGAAATCGCAAGAAGCGCACAAATGCAGCCCATTTCCGCAGTAGCCGCAAAGCTCGGACTGGAAGAGGAAGAAATTGAAAGCTACGGCAGATACAAAGCAAAAATCAATATTCGAGACAAAGAATTGAAGGGCAAACTCATTCTTGTCACGGCAATGAATCCCACACGCTACGGCGAAGGCAAAACTACGGTCAGCATAGGTCTTGCCGACGCCCTCTCTCAACTTGGCAAAAAGAGCTGTATAGCTCTCCGCGAGCCTTCTCTCGGACCAGTGTTCGGCATAAAAGGCGGCGCGTGCGGCGGCGGATATTCACAGGTTGTGCCCATGGAGGATATCAACCTGCATTTTACGGGAGACTTTCACGCTCTCACCTCTGCCAACAATTTGCTTTCGGCTCTTATCGACAACCACATCAAGCAAGGAAACAGTCTGGGCATAGCAAACGTCGCATGGAAGAGGTGCATTGACCTCAACGACAGAGCTTTGAGAGAAATCAGGGTTTGCCTCGGCGGCGACATAAACGGTGTGCCGCGAAATGACGGCTTTGTAATTACCGCGGCATCGGAAATAATGGCGGTGCTGTGCCTCGCCTCCTCTATAAACGATTTGAAAGAACGCTTGGCAAAAATAATAATTGGCTACGGTCTCAGCGGCGAAGAAATCACCGTCCGAGACCTCAAGGCGCAGGAGGCTATGACCATACTGCTGAAAGAGGCCATAAAACCCAACCTCGTCCAAACTCTCGAGGGCACACCGGCAATCATACACGGCGGACCCTTCGCAAATATTGCCCATGGTTGCAACAGCATAATTGCCACGCGCACGGCGCTTGCCCATTCCGAATATACCGTCACCGAAGCAGGCTTCGGCGCAGAACTGGGCGGAGAAAAGTTCATCGACATCAAATGCAGATTAGGCAATCTTAACCCGAGATGCGCGGTGCTTGTCACCACCGTCCGCTCGATAAAATTCAATGCCAAAGTCAGCGACGAACTCATACAAGAAGAAAACCTCTCGGCGATAAAGAAAGGCTTTGAGAACGTCAGAACTCATATTGAGAACCTTACCGGCGTATTCAAAATACCTGCGGTAGTAGCTATCAACAGATTTTCCGGCGACACAGAAGCCGAAATAGCAACAATAAAAACCCTTTGCGCCGAGCTCGGCGTACAAGCCGTGCCCGTAACCTGCTTTGCCGACGGAGGCAAGGGCGCCGCCTCGCTTGCCGCGGCGGTTGCTAAGTTATGCGAAAACAAGGCAGCCATTGAGTATGTCTACCATCTGAACGATCCGCTCAAGAAAAAAATAGAAAAAATAGCAAAAAAGATTTACCGAGCCGGCAGTGTCAGCTTCTCGGAAGAGTCGCTTCAGCAGATAACCAAAATTGAAGAAAAGCACGCTTACCGCAACCTGCCTGTTTGCATAGCAAAAACGCAATATTCCTTCTCTTGCGACGCAAACGCAGTCGGCTCACCGAAAGGCTTTGAGTTCAGCGTCAAGGAAGTAATAATAAGAGCGGGCGCGGGTTTTGTGCTCGTGGTATGCACGAATATCTTGCTTATGCCGGGATTGCCCGCCAGTCCGAATTCAGAAAGAATGAGCATAAACGGCGAGGGCGAAATCTCCGGTTTGAGCTAAATCCCACCGTCTACGCCTATGACTTGACCGGTGATATAGCCGGCATTGTCCGAAGCTAAAAAGCCCACAAGGCAGGCGACATCCGCGGGTCTGCCTATTTTTTGTAGCGAGGTTTGAGACAAAAAACAGTCTTTGTCGGCAATACCATCGTTCATATGCGTGTCAATCATGCCCGGCGCTATACAATTTACCGTGATGTTGCTGAGTCCCAGTTCACGGCTCAACGCCTTGCTAAAGCCGATAAGTCCGGCTTTGCTTGCCGAATAATGCGCCTCGCAAGAGCCACCAAACACCCCCCAGACCGAGCTGATATTTATTATTCTGCCGTATTTGTTGCTTACCATAGACGGTATGACCGCCTTTGTTACCAGCATAGCGCCTTTCAGGTTTATGTCAAGCATCAGCGAAATCTCTTCTGCCGAGAGGTCGGAGAACAGCTTTTGCTGCGCAATGCCGGCGTTGTTGACAAGTACGTCAATCCTGCCGTATTTTTTGATTGTAGCGTTGACTGCCTGCTCGACCGCCGAAGCATCGGTTATGTCGGCAGCGACCATATCGGCGCCTGTTTGACGGTGGATTTGTGAGGCTTGAATGCTGTTTTTGTTATAAAAGCCCGCAACGAAATACCCTTCTCTTGACAATTCTTCAATTATGGCGCTGCCGATGCCGCCCGTGGCGCCTGTAACTAATGCAATTTTGTTCATACTTTATTCCTTATTCATTAATTATACAACGCCGCCGCCTTTTGGCAAGCATTTATTAATCGGTTTCGTCTTCTCTGTTGTCTTCCTCGTAAGCGGCTTCAAGCGCCTGCGCTTCGTCTTTCAAAGACATTATCATATTCTGCTTATCAATTGAGCGCATTTTTATATCCCTTTTTCCCTTCATAAACTCCTCCATATATTTATTATTTGCAAAAAACCCGTTGTTTACCGCGGCATTATTAAGCTATAATATAATCACCAACAAAAACGGAGAATTTATGAATATAGACATAGTATTGACAGGCGGCACTATCGCCACAAAAATAGTCGGCAACAGCGCCGAGCTTGCAAAAGACTTCGATATAGGGCAACTTACTGAAGGCAAAGCGCACAGCTTCAGGCAACATTGCCCGTACTATATCCACAGTGAGGATTTGGTACCTTCGCATTGGAAAGCTTTGTACGAAACTATAAGAAACATAAAAGATACCGACGGAATAATCGTGCTTCACGGCACAGACACCCTCGTTTATACGGCGGCTTTTTTGTCCTTTGCCTTCGCCGACACGGCTTATCCCATAATACTCGTATCGTCGCATTCCCCTTTGAACTCGCCCTCAAGCAACGCAAAAGACAACTTTGATATGGCGGTTTCTGCCGTTGAACGCCGAGTAAAAGGCGTTTTTGTCAGCTACAAAAACGACAACGCGCCAAAAGCGCTTTTTGCCGCTAACAAAATAGTCAATTTTCTGCCCTTCGTTCACACGCTTAGCGCCGTAGAAGTCCCCTATGCGGTGCAAGAGAAAGACTTCGTCATAATCGGAAAGCCCTTTGCCGAGCAAAAGATTGCGCCGATATTCCCCGTCAACCGTGTGACGCTTATTGCCGCCGCTCCCGGCACGGATTTTTCCTATTATCTAAGTTGCTCCGAACGTCCCGACTGCTTTTTAGTCGAGTTGTACCATTCCTCAACCTGTAACAATAGCTTTTCGCATTTTACCGAGGAGTGCCGGAGCAAGGGCATCAAGGTCTACGCCGCGCCCTATCAGGACAGAGATTATTATTATCCGTCAAAACAGCATATCGAAAAAGTCGGCATTATGAAAGGTATGACACTGTTTTCGGCTTATACCAAGTTGCTTATTTCGGATTTGACGGAAAAATAACTGTTATTTATATTTGATTTTTATTTATATATGCTATAATTTATTATATGAAAAGGCTTATCCATTTAGCGGTAATTCTGTTGCTGGTCGTTACTGCGCTTGCGCTGTACGGCTGCTCGAATGTCAACAAACTGTCCTTTGAACAGGAGGACTATTTTGTGCTACCCGACACTACCTTTTCACCGAATCTAAAGATTTCTCCGTCCCGCGCGGACTACACCCTTACTTCGTCGAACCCAAAAATTGCAAAAGTCAGCGGTAAGCAAATAATTACTCTGCAAGAAGGCGTCACGACACTAACGGTTGAAGCCGGCGGCAAAAAAGCCGAGGCAAGGCTTGTAGTCATCAACGACGAAGCCTATACCGGCTCCCTGCCACCTATCCAGCCCGAATATAAGCGCATAAGCTTCATTGTGGAAGACTACGTCTTTTCTTCGCCCTTGGAGGTTCAGAAAGGCATGTCGCCCGGTCCGCCCAACCCGATCTTGCGTGGCGGCTACGACCTCGATGGCTGGTACTCCGATGCCACCTACACCGCAAAATACGATTTCAACCTGCCGCTAAACGACGACATCACCGTATACGCCTTCTGGGTGATGCGGCCTGCGGAATTCACCTTTGAGGTGATAGAAAACAAAACCTATGTCTCCGGACTGAAGTTCTCGAAGGTGCCTTATACCGAGCTGACGCTGCCTACCGCCACAAGGGACAACGCCGCCGTTGCGGGAATAAAGGCGGCCGCCTTTAAGAACAATACCACGCTGAAGAAGGTCACCGTTCCCGAAAGCTACAAATATATCGGTCAAGAGGCTTTCCGCGACTGCTCCGCCCTTGAAGAAGTGATTTTCAGCGATGAGGCTCAGCTTGTCAGCATCGGACCGTCGGCGTTCAACAACTGCCTCAAGCTTTCCTCCTTATCCTTGCCGCCGCTTCTTACGGAGTTGAAGAACTTTGCATTTTACAAATGCGCGACTTTGGATATCCAAAGTCTGCCCCAAGGGGTCTCGACGCTTGAACAATACGTTTTTGCCGGAACCGCCACGGACAGCATAGACCTGACGAATGTCACTCAGATTTTTGAAGGCGCCTTTGACGGATGCCCGAGCCTAAGCACGGTAACCAATACGGATAGTGTTCGAACCTGCTACAAATACGCCTTCCGCGCCACACCCGTATACGCAAATTCCGTGGTTGACGGTCGGGTAGCATATATAGACACCCTGCTGGTCGGCGCGCTCGATAACACCACCTCCTTTACACTCAAGGAAGGGGTCACTTTGATAGCAAACGACAGCTTGTCGTCCGCCGGTCTTTCGAACCTTGTCATCACCGTCAACGGAGTACCGCCCGAATACGTCGGCACAAATGCCTTCCACTCGACGGTGAGTATTATTTTTGAGCCGGCGCATTTCGACGTATGCCGTCAAGAAACCAGCAAATGGTACACCTACCGCAACCTTGTTTGCATAGAACTCATTGAAAACGACTTTCAGATTCTGCGCTATCAGTCGGCGAACAGCTATCTCTACGAATTAAGAAAGTATTCGGGCGATGCCGTGCACCTCGATTTGGGAACGGAGCTACCCTATGACATTAAGACTATTAGAGCAGGGGCTTTCAGCGACACAGCCACGCAAAAACTCAAACTGAAGTCGCTGACGCTGGGCAATGTTCAAACCATAGCCGATTACGCCATCAACAGCGTAGGCACATTGCTGGCTATTATTCCTGCCGGCGACAGCGTGCCAAATCTTACGAGCGCTATGAGCATCTCAAAAAATTCGCTGGCAAACGGCTGCGTGAAGATATATGTTCCCACCGATCTCTACGCCGAATACCACACAAAATGGACGACTTTGAAGAGCATAATTTTCAACATCAATATCGTTACGGACGGTCTCGCCGTATCGGTAATCCCCGGCAGCGCCGACAATTACATCGTACAGTATTTCGGCGACGAAACCACCCTGACGATACCTTCGGATATCGGGGGTACGCCTATCAATATCATTTCCGAGAACGCTCTGCGCTACAATTTTTCCGTCGAGCATCTGGTTATCGGCGCCAATATCACACAGATACGCGAGGCAGCGCTTGCCTATAATTCTATAAAAACGCTGGAGTTCTTGTCGCAGACTCCGCCGACCTTGGGACTATATTTTTTGTATAACAATACGGCGCTTACAGCAATATACGTGCCGTCCGGCGCCGCCGGAAGCTACCGCGAGGTGCTTCCCACCGCCATGCATAACCTCGTCCAAGAAAGATAATTTCGCCTATTGAATATTTTAAGATTATATATTTACTAAATCTCCTAAGTATTATATAATACTATTTACGGAGAAAAGAATGCTTGAAGTAAAGAACCTCAAAAAAACCTATCAAACAAAAAAAGGCTTGAGCCACAAGGCTTTGAACGGCGTTACCTTGCGTTTTGAGGGTAAGGGTCTAATCTTTATTTTGGGCAAAAGCGGCAGCGGAAAATCCACCTTTTTGAACGTTGTCAGCGGTCTGGATTCTTTTGACAGCGGCGAAATTCTCATCTGCGGAAAATCCACGGCGGAGTTCTCCCAGCGGGATTATGACGCATACAGAAATACATATATCGGTTTCATTTTTCAAGAATACAACATACTAAACGAATTCACCGTCAAGGAAAATATCGCACTGGCGCTAAACCTGCAAGGGCGTGAAGCGCAAGGCAAACAAATTGAAGATATGCTTGCCGTCGTGGGGCTTGAGGGGCTGGCAGAACGCAAGCCAAGCGAACTTTCAGGTGGGCAGAAACAACGTGTGTCCATTGCGCGCGCCTTAATTAAGGATCCGCAAATAATCTTTGCCGACGAACCTACGGGCAATCTGGACTCCTCGACCGGCGTACAGGTTTTTGAATTTCTCAAGGAACTCTCCAAGACAAAACTTGTCATCGTCGTATCTCACGACCGCGAATCAGCTTTCAAATACGGCGACAGAATAATTGAGCTATCCGACGGCAAAGTCATCACCGATTTATCGGCAAAGGACGGAGATTTTCTTCCAACGAAAAAAACAATTATCAACAAGAACGCTAACTGTCCGTTGATAGGTTCCAAGCTTCCCACAAAAACCTCGTGGCGCATTGCTTTGAACAATATCGGAGCAAAGAAAGGGCGGTTGTTTTTTACCGTGCTGCTTATTGTACTGGCTATCTCCATGTTCGGCTTTACGGAAATTCTTGCCGAATACGATATGGTGGACTCCTCGATATCGTCGTTCAACCGCTCCGAAATAAACAACGTTGTACTTAGACAAGGAAAAATCGGCGAGTTTTTTGAATACTTTGAGCGTTCATACGAACCCATTCCCGAAGAAAGCATAACGATACTTCAAACGTCTTTCCCCGAAATAACGTTCAACAGATACTTCCCCGTGAGAGGCATCACCATACCTTTGGTAGGCGGCGCATATCTGCCCACAAGCATAAACGGCGTCGTCGAGACATCCGCAGAGGCTCTTGCCGAGATGGGCTACCCCCTTGTAGGCGAGTTTCCCCAGCCGGAAAGCTCCGACATCGTAATATCTGATTTTATGCTATTCACTTGCCTTTCCAGAGACCCCTCCTTAATCGGGCTGGATGTTTCGGATTTTACCGAAATCTTCGGCAAAATGCATTTTGACAAGACTATAGACAAGGAAAGAGAAGCCTTTACTTTGACCCAGCTTATAGCTACAGAAGCTATACTGTCGGGCAAGGGTGGAAACGAGCTGCTGAATTCATTGATCCAAAACATTCTGGGTTCCGAGGACGCTCCGCTAAGTAAAGCCGAGGCCAAAAAAAACCTTGAGCTGTTCGGTATTATTTGGCAGAAGTTGACCGCGGCAATTCTAGAAACTACACATACGCTAAACCTCAATTACGAATTTACAATCAAAGGCGTATTTATCACAGGCTTCGAAAAGTATATGGACTTCTTGCAAATGAAGACAGAGGAGCAAATCGAGGATGAAAGAGCGCTGGAGCTTTCCCACCTGATTTCGAGCTTTTACAGTCTCTTCTACGTCAGCGGCGGCTTCCTGCCCGAGTGGTACGGCGACAAGGTGCGTATGTCCAATTATACAATACAAAACAGAACGCTGCCCGGTGGCGGCGATTTGCTTGCCAACATAGAAGTTGTTTATAACGCTAAGTGGCAGCAAAACAATGCGGAGCAAATACTTGCCGATGACGAAATAATAATAAGCGACGTGCTTTTCCACGATATTTTCGGCGGTCTTGCCACATTCGACAGCGGTAACAGTTCGCAGCTTGACCCAGCGCACAAGGACTACCGCTACCTTTATAAGTATACCCCCTACAACGACAAGCTGGGCGTAAAGGGCGAGGAAATGCCGCTCAAGGTTGTGGGAATCTTTGATTATTACAAGGCATATAGGCAGAATTTCGACGGTGTGGAGGACAATAACGTACGGCTAAGCAACGTCCCGCGTTACATAATCGCCGGCAGCTACGTTCGCGAGAAAGCCGAAGCCGTCATGCTCGCCTGCGGCGGACTATATGTCGCCTTGCCAAAAAGCGACGCCGCAAAAGCCGATTTGTTGCGGTTTGCGTGCAATTCGGACAAGGGCGGTATGCTGATGTATCATCACACATCAGTTTCAAGTATCATATACACGATGAGCGATATGATTTTTATTTTTCAAAAGGTCTTCCGCTATCTCAGCTACTTGATGGGTGTATTTTCGGTAATTCTTTTAGCGAACTTTATGTCAACATCAGTCATGAATAAAAAGCGCGATATCGGCGTACTCCGCGCGCTGGGAGCGAGAGGCGGTGACGTTTCAAAGATCTTTCTCAACGAAGCCGCGGTTATCGGCGGCATCACAACGATATTTTCCTGTTTGGGTATGATTCTTATGACCATAGCCGTAAATTTAACGTTGCGCGACAGCTTTATTAAAATGTTCAAGAATCAAGCGGTAAACAATCTGACATTGTTGACGCTGTCCCTCCCGCCCTTTATTATCGTGGTAATTATGAGCGCGCTGCTGGTATATGCCGCAACGATTATTCCCGCCCGAAAAATAAGCCGTATGCTGCCCGTCAATGCCATAAAAAAAGCTTAGCCTATAAATGCTCTTTTCACATAACTTTCAAACAAAAACCGCACTATTATTATGAGTGCGGTATTTTTTTGAATGATATTTTGTTTGCAACCCTTGCAGCGCTTTTATTTCTTATCTAAATTATGTATCATGCGATACATCTGTTCGACTATGATACCGTATTTTGTGGCGCCCTTTTGGTCCTTGAAAAGAAAACGGTAGGCTCCGTCCGGATACGTGAGGTCGATGCCCTCCTGGTTTTTTGTGGTAACGGTATGCAAGGTTTTTAGCGGTGTGCTTAAGGCGAAGGGCTGTCCGTCCTTGTTGCCCTTGTAGCCGATATTCTCTTTGTCAATATAGAGTTCGCCCTCACCCACAAGCTTGTAATCCCTGTTCTCTTCGATATATGCGTTCACAGGCTTTGAGATGAAAAAATCCGGCTTTCTGATTTCTTCGTCAACACACTTGCGCTGATAATCGTACCATTGATCTATTCTGTCAAATGCCTTGCTCTGGGCGTCGGGAATCAGCTTTCCGTACTCGTTGTACTCCACACTATTGCCGCAATAGTCGCATATAAGCCGCCTGTCCGTACTTCTCATAAGATAATCAAGTCCGCATTTTGGGCATCTATAAAGTATGAATTCGAGACCCTCGGCAGGCTTCTTAGTGCGGAAGCGTATGTTGTTTTCTTGTTGGTAGATGTTGTCGTTAAATTTTATGGCGTTGACTATCCTGTCATACAGTTCGTTGACGGGAAGCGTTTTTACTTCCTCCGCAGTGAACAAAATAGATTCCTGCATAAGTACCTTTCCGCGTCTGAAGCCCTTGAAGTATCTGGGTTTTGTGAGATATGAACCCAGCGTATAAGACAACACTACGGGAACGCCGAGATATTTTACCAGCTTTCCGATGCTGGGCGATAAATAATGCAAGCCCTTGCCGTCTAGCGAGGTTTTGCCTTCGGGATAAACAGCCACGTTTCTGCCTTGCTCCACCGCCGCCTTCATGGTCTTTAAGGACATAATATCAACGGCGAATTGGCTCTTGGGTATACAGCCCAGCCTTGTGATAAACGGCTTGAAGGCTTTCCAGGTAAACAAGTCCTTGCTGGTAATAATATTCAGCCTGTGCGGCAGCAGCGCGCCTACGGTGAAAGCTATGTCGGTGACGCTGGCGTGGTTGCCGAGTACCAGGAAAGGACCCTTGAGCCCCTTTATGCCTTGCTTTTTGTATTTTATGCCAAACACTAGCTTGGCGATTACTTTTACGATGAAGGCTATTAAGTAATATAAAAAAGCGTTGGGCTTTCTTACTTTTATGTCGTTTATGTTCTTATCTTCAGGAGCCATATTTGTACCTCTTTAATTTATCAAATTTTCTGGATTGAGTCCAAGAAGTTCAGGCATGACGAATCTGCCGTCCTTTCTTATGAGCTTGCCGTCAAAGTATATCTCGCCGCCACCGTATTCGGGCGTTTGAATTTGCACAAGATCCCAATGCACGGCGCTCTGGTTGCCGTTGTCGCAGTCCTCATAGCAACAGCCCGGTGTAAAGTGTATGGAACCGCATATCTTTTCGTCGAACAGAATGTCGCCAATGGGCTTTGTTATATAAGGGTTTACTCCCAGCGCGAACTCACCCACGTATCTGGCGCCTTCGTCGGTATCGAGTATTTTGTTGAGTTCTTCCGTCCTGTTGGCGGTGGCTTTTATTATTTTGCCGTCTGCAAACTCCAACCTGACGTTAGTAAATTCTATACCGTTCTCTATAGACGGGGTGTTGTAGGTGATATAACCGTTGACGCTGTGCTTTATGGGCGCGGTATATATCTCGCCGTCGGGTATGTTCCTAAGCCCGCTGCACTTCATGCCGCTGATGCCCTTTATGGAGAAGGACAAATCGGTGTCCTTGGCAATAATCCTGACTTTGTCCGTGCTTTCGATAAGCTCTACCAGCGGCTGCATCGCGCCGTCCATCTTCAAATAATCGAGATTACAGACTTGAAAGTAGTAATCCTCGAACGCCTCGGTGCTCATTTTTGCCAGCTGCGCCATGGCCTGTGTCGGCCAGCGCAGTATAGCCCATTTTGTGTGGTTAACGCGCAGTTCGTGATGTACGGGATGGGAATAATATTTGTTGTAAAGCTGCATATTCTCCTGCGGCACATCGGAGAGCTCCATCGAGTTCAAACCGCCCCTCAGTCCGATATACGCGTCCATCTCTGCCATTCTCACACCGGCATACTTAGCCATAAGCAACGTGGTCTCCTTGGTGAGACCCTTCAAAATTTCTCTCTTTATTTTGTTGTCCGATATTTCGACAAAAGGCATGCCTCCGACGGCATAGGTCTCGCGCACCAACGCATTTACCATCTCATAATTTATGCCTGTCGCCTCAATGAGAATCTTTTCGCCGGCGGAAAGCGCGCAGGAATAATTAATTAGATTATGCGCCAGCTTGTTGATTCTTTCATCCTTCATTCTGCCTCCGTTAAGCCTTTATTTCTTTAAAAAATCTCTCATTCTTTCGAGAGCCTTCTCAAGCTTCTCCATGGAATAAGCATAACTGATTCTGATGTGGTTCTTGCCGCATTCGCCGAAGGCTCCGCCGGGTACGACAGCTACCTCGTGGCTTTTGATAAAGGTATTGGCAAACACCTCGCCGTCCATACCCGTGCTCTCTACGCTGGGGAACATATAGAACGCGCCCAGCGGCTCGAAGCAGTCCAGCCCCATACTGATAAGGCTATCATAAAGGAACTTTCTCTTTCTGTCGTACTCTGCCTTCATCATCTCGACGGAAGCGAAGCCGTCCTTGAAGCCCTGCTCAAGGCAGGAAAGAGCGGCGTATTGTCCGGCGGTCGGAGCGCACATTATGGCGAACTGGTGAATCTTGAGTATTTGTTGCGCAATGGCTCTGGGCGCCGCGGCGAAACCTATTCTCCAGCCGGTCATAGCAAAGGCCTTTGAGAAGCCGTTCAAAAGTATTGTTCTCTCTTTCATGCCGTTTATACTGGCTATGCTTACGTGCTTTCTGCCGCCATAGGTGAGCTCTGCGTACACCTCGTCGGACAGCACCAGCAAATCATTCTTAATAATAGTCGGCACTATTTCTTCAAGCTGCTCGCCCGTCATTATACCTCCCGTAGGGTTGGTGGGGAAGGGTATGAAAAGCAGCTTGGTCTTTGGGGTAATGTATTTTTCGAGCGCTTCTTTTGTGAGAATAAAGCCGTTGTCTGCAATGCACGGTATGCTGACCGGCTCCCCTCCCGCAAGAGTCACGCAGGGCGCGTAGGATACGAAGCAAGGCTCGGGAATAAGCACTTCGTCGCCGAAGTTCAACACAGCTCTCAGCGTATTGTCGATTGCCTCGCTGACGCCGACGGTAATTATGATGTCTGCCGGCTCATAAGAGAGGTCGAACCTCTGCTCAAGGTACTTGCTGATAGCCTGACGCAGTTCAATAAGACCGCTGTTTGAGGTATATTTTGTCTCACCCCGCATGATTGAGTCCACGGCTGCCTGTCTGGCATAGTCGGGCGTGACGAAGTTCGGCTCGCCGACTCCCAGCGAAATGCAATTCGGCATTGCAGCCGCCACGTCGAAAAATTTTCTGATGCCGCTGGGCTTGATCGACATTGTTCTTTTGCTTAAATACTTTTCGTAATCCATTCTCTTTGCCCTCCGTGGGAAAAAATTTTTTATATGATTTTTACATAAAAGGTTCTGGTCCTGGGCGGATCAAATTCCGCAAAAAATACATTTTGCCATGTGCCGAGTACCGGCTCGCCTCTGTCAATAATCAGCGTTTGGCTGGCGCCTATTACGCTTCTTTTGATATGACCG
>JAQVME010000151.1 GCA_028703745.1 Clostridia bacterium | reverse complement strand
GTGCGTTAAAGAGCAAAAAAGCCGCCGCCGAAAAACTGCGCCAAAAAGGCTTTCCGCCTAAGGCAGCACAATACGCGCTGGAAAGGGCGGAGGAATACGCGCTGCTCGACGATGAGAATTACGCAAGATGCTACATAAGAACGTACAGCCGTTCAAAGGGGCGCAGAAGGCTCGAATACGAGTTAAAAAGGCAGGGCGTTGCTGACGAAGTCATACAGCGCATATTCATGGAGGAAGGAGACCGCGATACAGATACGGCGAAAGCCGCCGCCGAAAAATACGTGCGGCAAAAAGGCGCCAAAGCGTCAAAGGACAAGCTTTTTCGCCACTTAGCCGGTAAGGGCTATGAAACAGAAACCATAAAGAAGGTTATAGCGGTTGTTTTTTCGGGAGGGGGAGAGGACTATGACGATTGATACGCTGAACGATACCGAGCTTGCGCTCGCGCTTAAAAAAAGAGGCATGAATATGGCTTCATATGTAGTCGAATGCGGTTCCACACAGGACTATGCAAGGGCAAGTTCAGTCGTAGAAGATACGGTTTTTGCCGCAGTATGTCAGCCGGAAGGGCGCGGCAGACTGGACAGGAGGTTTATTTCTCGAGAAGGTGGCTGTTATTTCACATTGGTGACCGCTCTCAACGGTCGACTGCCTCACAGCTTTATGCCGGTTGTGTCCGTTGCCATAGTCGAAGTGATGAAAACATACGGCATTGACGCTTTGATAAAATGGCCGAACGATATCCTTGTCGGAGGCAAGAAGCTTTGCGGTATACTAGCGTCTTCGGATACTAAATATGCGTATTTGGGAATCGGTATAAACGCTTTCAATGATTTGACGGGGTTGGAGACGATTGCCGTTTCGCTCTCCGAAGTTGGCGTAAAAAATAAAACCCGCGTCGGCATAATAGCCGACACCGTGAGAGAAATTTATAGATTATTAGAGAAGTACTTTGCTGAAGTCTTGGAAAAATATAAGACCTTTTTGAATATTTTCGGAAAGAGCGTAACCGTTTTTCAAGGCGAAAACAAGCTTGAGGGCAGGGTGGCAGGCATTGACGGAAACGGCTTTTTATTGCTTGAAAGCGGCGGCGATATGGCTGTGGTTATGAGCGGAGACGTTTTTGTCGCAGATTAAGAAAAGAAGCCCAGACTAATAAGTAGCGCGGCGTTTACCCTTTGCATTAGAGCGTCGTCCAGCGTGCCGATTTTGTCCATGAGCCTACGCTTGTCGAGCGTGCGGATTTGTTCGGTAAGTACGACGGAGTCTTTTGGCAGTCCGCAGGTGGTGTCAAGCTCTATGTGAGTAGGGAGCTTTGCTTTATTCATTTGAGAAGTCACTGCTGCGGCAATAACTGTCGGAGAATGTTTGTTCCCAATGTCATTTTGCACAATAAGTACCGGTCTTATTCCGCCTTGTTCGCTGCCTATTACCGGGCTTAAATCTGCGTAATATAGATCCCCTCGTTTCACCATAACTTCCTTTATACGTTTTTCTTACATTCATCCCTTATAGCATTATATTAAAAAAGCCGTAAAGGGGTTCAAATAAAGCATTGACACAAAAGGTTCATTTTATACTGCGTCCGTGCAAGCGTAAATATGGCTGCAAAGGTCAAAATCAATTTACTTTTATGGCTTTTGCGTATATAATATTATTTCATAATACATAATTGAGAGAGGCAGCTCATAATGAAACAAAAATTTTATATCACCACACCCATTTATTATCCGAGCGGCAAGTGGCATTTAGGCACCTGCTATACCACCGTTGTCTGCGACGCGCTGGCGCGCTTCAAGAGGATGCAGGGCTTTGACGTGTTTTATCTTACGGGTACTGACGAGCACGGACAAAAAATAGAAAAGGTAGCAAAAGCCGCGGCTATGCCGACGAAAGAATATGTGGATATGCAGGTGAATTCGCTGATAAAAATATGGGATTTGCTGAATATTTCTTATGACAAGTTTATCAGAACCACCGACAAATACCACGAGGACGCCGTAAAAAAGATTTTTCAAAAGCTTTTTGACAAGGGCGATATTTATAAGAGCGAATACGAAGGCTGGTACTGCACGCCTTGCGAAGCTTTTTGGACGAAGACACAGCTCAAGGACGGAAAGTGCCCCGATTGCGGCCGCGAGGTCGAACTGACGAAAGAAAGCAGTTATTTTTTCCGTTTGAGCAAATACCAGGACAGGCTGATCGAGCTTATAGAAAGCAACCCCGAGTTTTTGCAGCCAAAATCCCGTCAAAACGAAATGCTTAACAATTTTTTGAAGGCTGGGTTGCAGGACCTTGCGGTTTCCCGAACTTCGTTCAAGTGGGGAATCGAGGTGCCGTTTGACAGCGAGCATATCATATACGTGTGGATTGACGCCCTCAGCAATTATATCACCGCGCTGGGCTTTATGAGCGAGGACGACAGCCTTTTCCGAAAATTTTGGCCGGCAGACGTGCATATGATGGGCAAAGAAATAATAAGGTTCCATTCAATCATATGGCCGGCTCTGCTCATGGCGCTTGACGTGCCTTTGCCAAAGAAGGTTTACGGTCACGGTTGGCTACTGTTCGGCAGCGACAAAATAAGCAAGAGCAAGGGCAACATCATCGACCCGGTAATTTTGTCCGAAAGGTACAAGGTTGATGCGGTCAGGTATTATTTGCTTCGCGAGGTGCCCTTCGGTCAAGACGGCGCCTTCACGAATTACACCTTCCTTTCCAGAATAAACAGCGACCTTTGCAACAGCCTAGGCAATCTTCTCAGCCGTTCGACCGCCATGGTGGAGCAGTATTTCGGCGGTGTTTTGCCCCAAAGGAGCGAGGACGGCGAGTTCGACGGACAGCTTATAGAGCTAGTAAACGGGCTTTTCGAAAAGGTGCGCGACAATATGGACAAGCTGCTTGTGCCCGAGGCGCTTGCGGAGATATGGCAAGTCGTTTCCCGCGCCAACAAATATATTGACGAAACATTGCCGTGGGTGCTGAGCAAGGACGCCGCAAAAAGAGACAGACTGGGCACCGTGCTTTATAACCTCATCGAGACTTTGAGAATAGTCGGTACCGCGTTAATGCCTTTTCTGCCGGATACTGCCCAAAAAATACTGTCGGACATCGGCATAAAAGAAGCGCCGACATTTGAAGACAGCATGACCTTCGGGAAACTGAAGGGCGGCGAAACCATAACAAAAGCCCAGCCGCTTTTCCAAAGAATGGACATAAATAAGGAGCTTGCCGAAATGGACAAATTAGCAGAGCAGCTTGCCGCAACGAAAGAAAGCGGAAAAGGCGCAGAACAAACAAAAGTAGCGGCAGAACAAGAGCCGAAAGACATCAAGCCGGAAATTGCTTATGACGATTTTGCAAAAATGGAGCTTCGCACAGGCGAGGTGCTAAGCTGCGAAAAAATAAAACGCAGCGAAAAACTTCTGAAATTGACGGTAGATGTTGCGGGGGAGAAGCGAACTATCGTCAGCGGCATAGCAAAATCCTTTTCTCCGGAAGAAATGGTAGGCAAGCAAGTTGTAGTGGTATGCAAGTTGAAGCCCGCAAAGCTTTGCGGAGAACTTAGCCAAGGCATGATACTATGCACAGAAGACGAGCAAGGCAATATTGTGCTTGTCAACGCCGAAAAGAAGGTCGGCACGGGGAGCGTAGTCAGCTGATGCTTATTGATTCCCACGCCCATTTGAACGACGCCAGACTGTTGCCCGAGCTGGGCGGCATAATCCGATATATGGCGCAAGACAATCTTGAGGCAATAATAAATGTCGGGTATGACCTCGATTCCAGCCGGTTGTCGGTTGATATAGCAGGGAATGACGGTGTTTTTGCCGCCGTGGGCATACATCCCCATGATTCCAAGGATGCAGGAAGCGAGGCGTACGAATTTTTCACGCGCTCTGCCGCCTCCGAAAAGGTGGTGGCTATCGGAGAAATCGGATAGGATTTTTATTATGACCACTCGCCGCGCGAGGTGCAGCAGAGGGTCTTTCTCGAACAGCTTGAACTCGCTGACTCGCTGGGACTACCCGTAATTATACATCTTCGCGACGCGTATCAGCTTATGCTGGAGCTACTGAAACAAAACAAGCGCAAGCTGAAAAACGGAGCCATACTCCACTGCTACAGCGGTAGCGCGGAAATGATGAGAGAGTTTGCCAAGCTGGATTTGTATTTTTCGTACGGCGGCGCAATTACTTTCAAGAACGCCGCCGAAAAGCCGCGTGTAGTCGCCGAAACCCCGATAGAAAGATTGCTGATAGAAACCGATTGTCCCTACATGACTCCCGAACCTCACAGAGGTCGGCTAAACTATCCCAAATACGTCGATTTGGTAGCCCGAAAGGTGGCTTTATACACAAACAGAACTTTTGAGGAGATAGCCGATACTACCTCCCGAAACACTCGAGAATTGTTTAGTAAGATGAAACAAAAAGGATAAGAATGAATACGATAATTTATACTATAGACGGCAAGGTTTACATAAACCTTACAAACAGATGTTCGAAC
>JAQVME010000150.1 GCA_028703745.1 Clostridia bacterium | reverse complement strand
TATTTTGCCTCATAATGGTATCAATAGTCCATTGGTTTGGTTTGTTTTTGTGTATCCCACCGCAGCCGGCGGAATAGGCGCTTTTATTGCCTTCGTTGTATCTTCTGTCATTGGTCAAGCGCTGAAATTTATCACCAATTTCAAAAAGACGTTTAAGTCTACAAACAATATTATGATAAGCGCTATTGGTTTTTCCATAATGGCAATTATAATAGTCGTCGGGCTAAATCTTTATGTGGGCGGTCTCTTAAACAAAGAATTATGCAAGGTCATCGACAATGCAGATATAGCCGGTGTGATAGCAAAATTAATCGCTCAAGTCGCCGGCTTTTTATTGATATTCCCTGTCAATAAATATATACTTATGAGAAAGAAAGATTAGGGGTTTTGGGTGTTATAATTCTTTAATTAAAAAACTTTTTCAAGCAATTTATTGTACTATTTATAAGGTTTCTAGCTTTTAGGTCTGTAATTGATGTAATATGCATTTATGATGATATGATTTCTCCGCTTCGGTCGAAATGACAAATCTTTATGTCCTCCCGAGCGTAAGTCGAGGGATCTCATCCATATTCAATAACGGTGGGATTCGCTCCGCTTGGGCTATTGTATTCATTCTCATTCATAGTTTGGCTGGGAGAATTTTGGCTTGTATTGACTATCCTTGCCCTGCGCTATCACGCCGGCCCTCCCTCGTCGCCCGCTTGCGCTATCGCTCCTCACGAGCTTTGGCTACGGACAGCCACACAGGGCTGTCCGCTTGACGCGTCGCTCCCGTTCGAATCCCAATTCTCCGACAGAATAATGGTGGGATTCGCTCCGCTTGAATGCAAGCTTTTTGTCTTGTGAATGCTTTAATTAACAGCTTTCTCATATTTACTGTCCGTTATTCTGCGCTATCACGCCGGAGCGGATTGACAGTCCGCGGGACTGTCAATTTATCCGCTCGTTCGAATCCCACCTTCGGAGACATACATAAAAAGGGGGGCGATTTGCCCCCCTTTTTTATGTCTGTGGCGGAGAAGGTGGGATTCGAACCCACGTGACGTTTCCGTCGAACGCATTTCGAGTGCGCCTCGTTATGACCACTTCGGTACTTCTCCTCTGCCGCAAGCATTTAATATAATACAATTTTATTTCGACTTATGCAAATAGAAATTGCAGCAGGTTGTAAAATATTTTTCTTTATGCTATAATTTCTCTAAAATTCATCGAGAGGTTATTTATGGAAAAGGCAAAAAAAGCCCTTATCGGGCAAATTCTTTCTATAATACAATGGGTTGTACTGCTGGCTTGCGGGATTTTTATTCCGTTCTGGTGGGGCCGGATGTTTGCTCTCGCAATGTTTGTTATACATTCCGCCGAAGCCGTCAAGTATGGTTTGCCGAAAGGAAAGGCGCACGGCTACACCGCTTTGGAAAGCCTTAGCCTGACCTGGCTCTACGGCTTCACCTGGTGGAAATACCTCGGCGCACACAAAAAAGACGAAGGGCAAGATACCTAAGCAATAATTTTTACGCGGTATTATATTGAAGAATGTTATCAATAATACTACAGCAAAGAATATAATGGCATTATACGCAAAAAACAAGGAACTACTATTATGAAGAAAATTATTTCAGTAATCGGAGACGCCATTATTGAGCAAGACGGAGAAAAATATAAAGTAGCTTACGAAATAGGCAAGGCTCTTGTCGACAACGGCTATCGGGTGCAAAGCGGCGGACTAAGAGGCGTTATGGAAGCGGCCTTTCACGGCGCGCGCGCCTCTACGAACTATACTGAGGGTGACACCGTCGCCATTCTGCCTTGCTTTGACAGAACCTGCGCCAACGAATTCGCCGATATCGTCATATCTACGGGTCTTGACGTATACAGGAATATTATCGTTGCGAATGCCGACGCCGTAGTGGCTATCGGCGGCGGTAGCGGCACACTTTCCGAAATGGCAAGCGCATGGGCGCTGAAAAGGCTGCTTATCGGCGTGACAAGCGTCGAGGGTTGGAGCGCAGAGCTTGCCGGGCGCAAAATCGACGCGCGGCAGCGTTATGAGAACATCCCCGGCGATATGGTGTATCCGGCCAAGGACGCCCGAGAGGTCGTTGCTATACTTAATAACAAACTGGATTTATACACGAATTATCATAGAGGAATACCAAATGGCAAAAATAAAATATGATCATATATTGTGGGATTGGAACGGCACTTTGCTTGACGATATAGACGCCTGCATTATCTCCATAAACAAATCCCTTACGGAATACAGTCTGCCGCTTATGACCAGGCAAAAATATTTCGAAAAGTTCGATTTCCCGGTAAAAAACTATTACGCCAGAATAGGCTTTGATATTAGCGGCGGCAAATACGAAACCTTGGCGCAGGATTATATCGAAAACTATGTCGCCGAAAGCAAGGTGTCGGCGAAGCTGCACGACGGCGTCGTAGAAATGCTGCAATTCTTTTATGAAAACAAGGTGCCGCAGTCCATTCTTTCGGCTTCAGAGTACGATATTCTTATCGAGAGGCTGGGGCATTACGGCATCCTGAAGTATTTTGCTGGGATAAAAGCGCTTGACAACATATACGCTCACGGCAAGCTGCATCTCGGTCGCGAATGGGTGGCGCAAAATCCGGGAAAGAAGGTGCTATTTATCGGCGACACAAAACACGATTTTGAGGTGGCGGCGGATATGGGCGCCGATTGCATACTGTTCAGCGGCGGGCATTGCAAAAAGCAACAGCTCGAACTCATCGATTGCATAGTCATTGACGACCTTAGAGAAATAAAGGAGTATGTGTATGGAGACTAAACCAAAAAAATTCAAAATCCGAAACGCAGACGCGCAAGAAATGCGCGACAACGATTTGCGCCAGGCCGAGGACGAGCAGAGAATGGATTTTCGAAAAGAATACAAGGATTTTTATAACGACGTAAAAAATACCACTAAGACAGAGGATTGGTAAAAAAAACTATCCGCCGAAATAATAATATAGCCGGCATTCTTTCGTGGCATTATAAAGCTTGCGGGTCTTGTCCGCCCGCGCGCCGAAACTCCGCTCAAAATTCGCCGCGGAAGTAAGCGCAAGCAGTCTCCAGTTATCGAGCTTTTTATAGACCTCGCCCAGCGTTGCATACAACACAGCAACGCTTTTTTCGTCCATTAGCCTCTCGCCGTACGGAGGGTTGCATACCAGCGTGCCTCCGGAATATCTCGAGGACAGTTTTGCGACGTCTTGAGTCTGGAAATGTATATTCGCCGACACCCCCGCCTTTTCGGCGTGATACAGTGACAAGGCTATTGCCCTTTTGTCAATGTCAAAGCCGCTTATTCTCAGCTCGCGTTCTGTTATGCCGCCGATTGCCTCTTGCCGCACGCCGTCCATTACAGCCTTGTCAAAAAAGCAATAGTTTTCCAGCGCAAAGGCTCTGTATGTGCCGGGAGCGATATTTCGCGACATTAATGCGGCTTCGATGGGGAAGGTTCCAGAGCCGCAGAAGGGATCTATTAGCGGTCGTTCCCATTGCCACCCCGACAGCATAAGAATGGCGGCTGCCAGTGTCTCGCGTAGCGGCGCCTGTCCCGATAGGTCGCGGTAGCCGCGCTTGTGAAGCCCGTCGCCCGACGTGTTCAGCGACAGCGTAACGCTGTCCTCAAAAATATTGAAGTCTATGAGATAACCGTTGCCGTTTTCGGGAAAAACGGTCTTTTTTGTATGACCTTTCAGCCGCTCAATAACGGCCTTTTTTATAATTTTTTGACAAGCGGAGAGGGCAAAAAGCCCGCTTTTGGCGCTCTTACCGTTTATTATGAATTGTCCGTCCGTTGCAAGAAAGTGCTCCCACGGTATTGCGGAGGTATTGTCAAAAAGCTCGTCAAAGCTCTTTGCCGTGAATTTTGAAAGTTCCAAAAGCACCTTGTCGGCAGTGCGCAAATACATATTGCACCTTGCCGCATCCTCCAGCGTGCCTAGGAAAGTAATTTTGCCGTTTATCGCCGAGGTCTCTCCTATCCCCAAAGCCTTCAGTTCGTTTTTTGTCACGGCTTCAATCCCCGAAGCCGTGGTGACGATGATATTATATTTCATTGGTCACCGCCGGATTATTGAGTTCTCGGAACCTCTTTTTGATAGTGTATATGCCGAGCGGAAGCGCTACGGCGGCTGTGGCAAGCTCTGCTATGGGATAGCTCCACCATACTCCGGCTACTCCCAGCGTTGCAGACAGCAGATACGTCAGCGGCATAAGCAAAAGCAGTTGGCGCATCAATGACAGAATAAGCGCCGACGCGCCTTTGCCGAGCGACTGCAGCAATACGATGATTATTATTGTGAACGCGGCAAAAAGAAAACTGGCGCTAAGAATACGCATGGCGGGAACGCCCATCGACAACAGAGCCCCGCTCGCCTTAAAGATTTTTAGCAGTAAATGCGGCGCGCTTTGAAAGATTATTGTGCCCAGCGCCATTATGGAGAGCGATACGATGAGAGAAAGGCGGAAGGTCTTTATATAGCG
>JAQVME010000149.1 GCA_028703745.1 Clostridia bacterium | reverse complement strand
CGACGACGACTGGTCGTTCTTTGACGACTGGGATTATTACGAAAAGCTTCAGGACAAGGTCGATGAATCGGGCAGCACGGATACCGACTCCAACAACCTCCAAAGACAAAAGAGGAAGATGATGAGACAGGTCTTTGAGATAGGTATGACGGGCGACGAGTTCGCAAGGCTGGTTTATGAGGAGTTGAATTATGCGCAGGCCATCACGGTGTCCATGCACAACGGCAACACTGAATGGCAGAACGAAAGCTATGACGAATTTGTCAAAGCTGAACTTAGTTTTGATACACTTGTTTACTTCAAGGCATTCGACCAGTTCTCTTCGGGCAACAACAAGCCGAGAACTATCCAACTGTACGGCTATTATTACGATTATGACAAAAAGGCGTATGACACCACCGATGATCAAACCTTTAATGCTCAGCTCCGTTATAGCCATATGAACATCTATTCCGATACGGAGTTCCTGGATTATATCTCAATTCAACGCGACAGCTATATAAACTCCTACAGATATTCAAACACCTTCTACCAAAAGTTTTATCAAGTGCATTTCCAATTCCAAGAGCTTTTGGAGTTTTATGATATCGAAGTATACGAATTCGGTTCCGCCCTTACTGACGCAAATCTTAAGTATTCGCGAGAGATGAAAAGAGGTATGGACGCAGGCTTTGCGCAGCAGCTCATAATGTCCGATCATTTGTATGTATATTCCGGTGACAATAAAGTTATGAAGGCTTACAATGCCGCTAACACAGCGTTCGAGCAGGTCAAGACTTCGGGTGCCAAGCCCAACAAAGATGAGAAAGAAATGCTACTCAATATTGAACAGCTCAAGGTTGTTGACTATGTGCTTACAAAGATGCTTGATACGCAGCTCTCAAAAGTTCTGCAATACCACATAATGAGCTACAGCGGCGATATGATACGGAATATTCAGAGCGAAAAAAAGGATAAGAAGCTTGAGGAGGTACATCTTGCCGGCATCGATCCCGGTCCAATTTATGAGCAAGACAGGAAGGATTCCGAAACAGTTATCGGTAGAACCGGAGCTATTATCGCTCAGCTCAAGAGAAGCTACGGCAACGCCGGTCCTGAAGGACAGTTCTCCTCTGCTACCGGCACCAACTGGGCGGGAATAAGACCCGAGGTCAAGGCAGCGCTAACCCACAACTACAACCAGTATTCCGACGGCACAGCCAAGAAGGAAGCCTTCGATGACCTGCTTATCAAAAAGAAATGGAGTTGCGGGGGCACCGACGATGACTGCAAGTTGAACAACGGGCATGCTACTTGTACCGAAGATTATGACGAAACCCACCAAATCAGCCGTTTCCTAAACGAACATGAGACCGTGTTGCGCTATTCGATAGGTCAAGTTCAAGTGGAGCTTGCGGGCGCACCCGGCAAGCACGCCGAGGTCAATACCGCCTATAACCTCACAAAATATCCCGCAAATCACCAGGTTGGTACCTATACAAACGGTAACAACGGAGAGGGCAGGAATATGCCTGACGGCGCCGTAACCTCCAACTACCCAACAGTTCTCACAAGCATAACGTTCAGTTCCGGACTTTCGATGGAAGAAGGACTGAGTGCGGATGAAGCAGGCGAGCCTACATTCCTTACCGGCAATGTTGCGAAGGTGCCTTTGGCATCTCAGACCTCAGAAGGCGGTACATCAGGTTCTTCGGCAGCAAGGGTGTACACATATGCCTTCGAGGGCTGGTATATAGATATCGAACTGAGATACAAGGTGGACGAAGAAGCAGACGTCAAGTACGACATGATACTCTATCCGGGCTACAGAGTAACTCTCACAAACCCATAAATCCATAAATCAAATATTTATCAGAAAGGAGCGTCAAGGCGCTCCTTTTTTGTTGAAAAAATTTTGCCAGGTAAGCAAACTTTATAAAAAACCGTTGACACCGTGTTTGTTTATGTATATAATGTGATTAGATACATAAACAGCGAGGTATTTCAATGATTCTATTTTCGACACAAAAAAGAATAAGCTACAAGGCCGAATTGTGGGACAAAATGCAGCATATCATGGAGAGGTACAACGACCATATGGCGCACTGCTGTCTGGAGTTTGACGGCATGTTGGATTTCGGAGCGCTCAAGAAGGCCGTTCAGCACGCTTGCAACAGAATTCCATTGTTCAAATGCGTATTCAGCTACGGGTTTTTCAAGGCGCAATGGCTTGAAAACAAAGATTTTTCTATCGACGATACCGTGAGCCTGGCAGAAACGGAGCAACCCGAAAAACTCAGCCAAGAATTTCTTACGCAAAAGCTTGACGAGAGGCAACGTCAACTTAAGGTTTTGCTGGTGCGAAGCGGTGGCAGGGATACACTTAACATCGTGCTCAACCATATGATTATGGACGGCGCCGATATAAAACAGTTTGTGGCGCTAATAGCGGCGGCATACACAGACATAATGAAGGGCGGCGCGGGCAAAGTGCCGTTCAAAAGCGGCAGAAGAGATGAAGCGCAGATACTCGAGGGCTTTTCCGCAGAGGAAAGAAAGAAGGTTGAAAGGCTGCTTTCATACTCGAAGAAGGCAAAGCACAAAATCAGTTTCCCTTATGAGAGTATCTCAAAAAAGGAGACGAAGCCCTTTATAGAAAGGCTGATTGTGCCCTCGGACTTATTCCTCAAGTCAAAGGAGAAGGCCTCGCGCGCAGGCTATACCGTCAACGATTTGGTCGTGGCATGCTTTTATCGGGCGCTTTACAGCTTTATGGATATAGACGTCTCGAAGAGTCTGGGACTGCCGTGTATGGTGGATTTACGCAAATATATGCAGGGTGGAGACAGTCTGGGCGCCACTAATCTGACTTCTATGGTAGTGTGCAACATCGGCAGCGATATAGGCAAGGATATTTTTGAAACGCTAGAAAAAGTCAACACAGCGATGAGCAGCCTCAAGAGGGATTATCCGGGGCTGTACGGATTGCCTTTGCTTCGCGGAGTATTCAAATACGTGCCGTACGCTCTTGCGAAATTCTTGATAGGTACGTTCTTTAAGAACCCGCTAATCGGCATCAGCAATATCGGCGTTGTCAAGCAGGAAACGCTGAATTTCAACGGAAGAACGCCGTCGTACTTGTATTTTACCGGCTCGATAAAGTATGCCCCGTATTACCAGCTGGCGCTGACCACCTATAAGAATGAGATGACCTTTTCCACCGCCGTCTACGGCACGGAAAAGGACAGGCAGGGCGTGAAGCTGTTATTTGAGCATATGCAGCGGGAATTCTATAATTTTTGCCAATAATCGAGGCAGAAAGATTTTTCGAAAAGGCTTGCAAAGCAGGTCTTTTTGTATTACAATAATTACACTTTAACCAACGAGGTAAAAATATGTTGAAAATACCCAGCTTCGAAATAGACCATCTCCGTCTCAAACCGGGGCTTTACGTATCAAGGAAGGACGAGGTCAGCTACGAAACGGTCACCACCTTTGATATAAGGATGAAGAGACCGTATCGGGAGGACGTGATGGATACCGGAGCCATGCACGCGCTTGAACATATCTGCGCCGCATATATGCGAAATGACGAGCTGTGGGGGAGCAAGATTCTTTATTTCGGACCAATGGGCTGCAGGACGGGCTTTTATTTGCTGGTCGTGGGTGACATCGGCACGGAAGAGATATTGCCGCTTATAGAAAGAACTTTCGATTTTGCTTCGGATTATGAGGGTGAGATACCCGGCGCCACACCTATAGAATGCGGCTATTGCGTAGATATGGACCTGGAGGGCGCCAAGGCGCACGCCGCGCTGTATTACAATCTGCTCATCGACGCCAAGAAAGAGAATTTTAACTACCCGAAGAAAAGACAAAAGAAAGAAAAACCGTAAAAAGATACAAAAAAGGCTTGCCGCAAGGCAAGCCTTTTTGTTAATAAAAGTTAGGAGAGCTATTCGGCTTCTTCTTCAACGGTGTCTATTTGCGCTTGATGCCGCCTTTCGTTGAGTACATCAAGGATACGCTTGTGCTCGTCATCGTCAAGCGAATATTTCCACGTGGGAATTATGGCGAGTATGCAGCCTATCGCGGGAGGAATAGAGACCAGGAAGAAAAGTATCATCATAAAGCTTGAAAAATGTGTCTCCTCGCGGGGTATGCCTCCGGCGGCGATGAAAGCGTTGAGTTCTGCTACCCTCGAATCCGAGAAGCGCACCACGGAATAGGCAATACCCGAAATAATCGTAGCAATGCCTGTGGTCAGCTTTGCGATAAAGGTCTGTCCGCTGAAAAATACTGCGTCCGGTCGGGTGCCGTTCGTGTATTCCTCATAATCGACTGCGTCGGCTATCATAAGCGACTGCAACACCGTCGTAAGTCCCATTGATGCGCCGCTGAAAAGGAAAACTATGAAGCAAAACAGTATTGCAAGCGGATGAGTGAGGTTGTTGGGCGCCGCCAGATACGCGGCGAAGATTAGCAGAAAGGGAATAATGCCCAGCAGGTTGCCGTAATTGTATAACTTCTTTTTTGAGAATCTTGTCAATAGCTTGGGCGTG
>JAQVME010000148.1 GCA_028703745.1 Clostridia bacterium | reverse complement strand
GGCAGTGTATGAAAGCATAATCTCCTATGCGTGTCACAGTCGAGGGGATGTCTACGGAGATAATATCCGAATAACCAAAAGCAAAATTCTCTATCGTGGTCACGCCCTCGGGCAATGTGATAGATTTTACGCTTTTTGAATAAAATGCCAATCCGCCTATTGTCAAAACTTTTATGTCTTCGACGGTGGCGGGGATGGTGACGTTCTCGGCGGCGCCAACGTAACCCGTAACTTTGGCGTAGGTGTCAGTGACGGTGTCTCCGTCAAGCGTATTTATTATTGAGTATTTCAGCCCGTCAAGTTCAACGGTTCGTACTTCCTGTTCGGTCGCAGCTTTCTGAGTGCACGCCGTAAAACTCAGCGCCAAAACTATGAGCAGCAGGCATACTATTATCTTCGGAATTTTCTTCATTAATGCGCTCCTTATTTATAACGAACTTTTGTTATTATATACTATACTAGGGTCAATGTCAATACGCCAAATTTCGCGCTTGCCTGCCGCGCGGCGCTACATCAAAATAACGGCGTTTTTGACAAAAATTTGCCATCTCCGGAGAGGAATGTTTAGGTCTTGCTAAATGCAAAAGAATATGCTATAATAGGCACACTTATGAAAGGAGTAGCGCGATGAAACTGTACAGAGCTAACGGCAACGAGAAATTTATTGTCGAGGAAACCACCTCGGTCAGTGAAAAGGATATTGTCAAAATAAAAATTTCGAAGATCTTCCCAACGCGCTCGGATCTCGACATTTTTTGCGGAAAATCTGATATTTCTTACCCCTTCGTGCCTTGTCATATTGCGGTAGGCTATGTGAGCGAAGACAAGCCGGAATACGGACTGAAGAGGGGCACCAAAGTAGTGCTGAACCCATATATTGTCACCTGCTCCGACAGGGCGCAGACCCTCCCCGAAATAAAGACCTACGGCGTAGATATGAACGGCTTTTTGGCGGATTTTGTCTGTCTGCCGGTGGAGAACATCATAGCCTTGCCCGAGGATGTGAGAGAGGACGATGCCATATTCGCAGAGCATATCGCCATAAGCCTTGCCGTCATTAACAATTTCGAAATTTCAAAAGGTGATTATATAGCCGTTATCGGCGGCTCGCCGCTTTGCAACATCATTGCGCAGCTTGCCATGTATTTCCAAGCTATTCCTATAGTTATCGATTACAGAGCCGAAAGGCTGGCAAAGGCAAAGGAATGCGGCGTTTATTACACCATAAACTCCGGCAAGGAAGTCACCATTGACAGGGTGCTGGAGATAACCGGCGGCAGAATGGCAGAGCATACCATTTTGCACAGCGAGCAGGGGCTTACTCCGCATTATTTATTTTCACTTGCAAGAGAAGGCGGAGACTGCACGATAGTAAGCGTCAACAGCTATACCAATCCGCTAGACACCGACATAAATCTCATCAACCGCAAGCAGCTCACGGTCAAAGGCATATCTAACGGAGCGTCAGAATTTAATTCTGCGATATATATCCTCGCGCAAAAAGTATTGAAGCTGTCTCCCCTAATAGAGAACGTAACGCCTATAAGCGACGCCGAAAAGCTGTTTATCAAGTTGAAAGAGCAAGGCTTCGGCATGGCAAACGTCTTAGAAATGGACTAAACCAATAAATCACAGAGTTTTTCTATATCTCCCGCGCCCAGCACAAGTATCATATCCCCGGCGCGGGTTTTTTTTATCAAATCAGCGGCAAGTGAAAGTATCTCTTCGTAGTAAAAAGAATTTCTGTTTTCCAGCCTTTTGAATAAATCGTACGCGCTCATACCCTGCGAGCTGTTTTCTCTCGCAGAATATTCTTTGACTATATATACCTCGTCGCAACCGTTAAAAACCCTGCAAAAATCGTCTATCAGCATAGCCGTTCTGCTGTAAGTGTGGGGCTGGAATACGGTAATGAGCCTACCGTCTGTCATCTTTACGGCGCTTTCGAGCACTGCGCGTATTTCCGAAGGGTGATGGGCATAATCGTGTATCACCTCCGCGCCTTTTATCATGCCCTTTCGTTCAAAACGCCTTTTTATGCCTTGAAAGTTCTCTATTGCTTGTTTTATCGTCTGCCCGTCAATGTGTAGCAGATAGCTGACGGCGGCGGCGGCGGCGGCGTTGTAAACGTTGTGCCGTCCGGGAATGCCGAGTTTTATGTCGGTGATATTTTCGCCTAGGTAGCTTATAGCAAAGCTATAACAGCCGCCGCTGCATTCCTCAATTTCGGTAATAAAAAAATCGTCGGACGGCGAGCTGCCGAAGGTTATGGCGCGGCGCGAAGAAGAAAGCAGGTGTTTTTTATAATAATCGCTGTCACCGCACACTAACGGCAAGCATTCTTTCTTGCCGAACAAAAACTCATCAAAGGTTTCAAAAATTTCCGAAAGGCTCTTATAGGTATCCGGATGGTCACTTTCGGCATTCAATACAACGGCAATATTGGCTTTTACGCTGAGTAGACTTCTACGGTATTCGCACGCTTCGGTGACGAAGAAATCGTCGCCTGAATAATACAGATTGCCGATGCCGTTGCCCACTCCGCCACCGACGTGTCCGCAAAAAGCCTTGTTCGCGTGCTTGAATATGGCGCAAAGCAGCCCGCAAGCGGTGGTCTTGCCGTGAGTGCCGCTTATTGCTATAGTATTGGGAAACGCAGCAGCAATTCTCCCCAAAAAAAGATGCCTCTCGAATACGGGAATGCCGCTGGAGCGGCAGAAAACTAATTCCTTGTCACAATCGGCAATCGCCGAGGAATAGACTGCAAGGTCGGGCTTGCCTATAAGTTCGGGTTTGCTTCCTATCCAGATATCTGCGCCCTTTTCCATAAGCTCGATAATCGCAGGAGAATATACCGTATCAGAGCCGCTTACGCGTATGTCCAATTTCAGCATAAGCTTTGCAAGGGCCGAAAGACTTATACCGCCCACTCCGATAAAATGTACGCTTGATAGATGTAAATCGGGCATATGTACTATGATATGCGCACACATATTTATTAGTGCTTTTTTAGCTAAAATACCAATAAAAATTTGCCTATTGAATTAATATAATAATTAGAGTATAATATATTTAATGACATATTTTGTTAAAGGAGCCCACCATGACGATTACAAATGTTAGAGTTAAGTTGCTAAAAAAAAGAGACGGCAAGCTCAAAGCAGTGGCAAGCATTGTTTTTGACGATGTTTTTGTGGTACATGACATAAAAGTTATAGAGACGGGAGAGGATTGTTTCGTAGTCATGCCCTCACGAAAGGGACCCGACGGCGAATACAGAGATGTGGCGCATCCGCTCAACAGTGAAGTGAGAGAGAATATAAAATCACTCATCATCACCGAATACAAAAAACTACTTGAGGAAGAACCCGTAGAAGAAGCTCAGGCATAAGAAAAAATATTTTTCGTAAGCTTCATTACATAATCATTCAAGGCAATACATACGTATAATATGCTTAATGCTTATTTTGGTATTTTTGTGGAAATTTGTTTGACAATAAGCATAACGGTATATATAATATAACTTGCATTTAATGTTTGAGGTGATGAAATGAAAGAAAAAATACATCCGAATTACAAGATTATTGATGTTACCTGCGCCTGCGGAGCTACCTTCCAGACGGGTACCACCAAGAAAGCTGATGTCCTAAAGGTCGAGATTTGCAGCCAATGCCATCCTTTCTATTCCGGCAAGCAAAAAATTATCGATACCGGCGGCAGAGTAGACAAGTTCCGCAAGCGTTTTGGCGAAGCAGGACTGAAATAACTCATACTATTACGTAGTTTGCATCGATAGTGCAAGGCAGATGGCATCTGTTTGCACTATTTTTGTATTCACAGGAAGGGAATATGCAAAAAAAACTTTGTTCATCTATAGGCGGTCAGGCGGTGCTTGAAGGCGTGATGATGCGCGGCAAGAGCAGTATGGCTACAGCCGTCCGCAACCCCAAAGGCGAGATAGTAGTGGAGTCCTCGCGCTTTGCTCCCGTCGCAAAAAAAAGTGTTTTTTACAGAATACCAGTTATCAGAGGCGTGCTGAATTTCGTTACGAGTATGTCGATGGGCGTAAAAACGCTCAATCGCTCGAGCGAGGTCTTCAGCGGCATTGATAGCGAAGAACCGTCAAAATTCGAAAAATGGCTGGCAAAAAAGTTCAACGTAGACATAATGAGCGTACTAATATTTATCAGTCTGTTGCTCGGACTGGGACTGGCTGTGGGTCTTTTTATCGTGCTACCGCACCTCGCTACTGAAGGCATCATAAGACTGTTCGATCTTGCGCCACATCCGATAATAATAAACTTATTAGCCGGCGCTATCAGAATAACCATATTTGTACTTTATATTCTGCTCATAGGGCGAATGAGAGACATCAAGCGGCTTTTCCGTTACCACGGCGCCGAACACAAGGTCATAAACTGTTACGAGTACAGACTGGAACTTACCGTTGAGAACGTGCAGAAAATGACTACGGTGCACGACAGATGCGGCACCACCTTCCTATTTATAATAATGGTTTTTAGCATACTTTTCTTTTCGTTCGACGTTTTTTCAC
>JAQVME010000147.1 GCA_028703745.1 Clostridia bacterium | reverse complement strand
GTAATCAGACAGCGCCCATTTTGCGTACAGCAGCGTGTCGGTAGCCGGCACTCTGGTGACAGGCTCACCGGAAAGCTCGGCATTATCGTACCAATTTAGGAAGGTATGCCCTTCTTTTGACGGTACGGCGTCGATAAGCGTGTTGAACTGTTGGAGCAGCGGAGAATGTTTCAATCCGCCGTTGGTTTCGAACGAAAGCGTATAATTGTTGGGAAGGAACTTAGCCCAAAGCGTAAGATCTCTTGCAGGCATGGTCTGCTGGGAAAACAGCTGGCTCAACGTTTCGCCGGTATACCAGCCGTGGAAGCTGTTTCCGGTCTTTACTCCGCCGGGAAGCGAAAGCTCGCTGCCAAAGCTTACAGACATTTCTTCGAGCGGTTCGCCGCCCGTTACAAAAGTGATGACGTACACGATAGGCGTATATACGGGTTGAACTATCAAATCGGTCTGTTCTACTTTTCCGAAGTCGACGACATCCCATATACCGTCATATCCGTCCCTTGTCGGAACGGGAGGAATATCGGTTATACTTGCTCCGAATTTCAACCTTCTTTCGATGTCACCGCCTTCCGTTCTAAAAACAACCGTAATATCAATGGGCGAAAATAACGCGTCTACCCTGCTTTCGAGTTGTGAGATTTTTATAAAATTCTCGCGGTTCCATCGTGGAACGTACCCGGTCTTTTCGGGGAGAGGCGGCACATCCGTCAAATCGTTGCCATAAACGACTCTGCCCGTATATAGCTCTATATCGTCGGCATAAAAAACCACTTCTACAGTCGAGCTTCTGATGGCGGCGCTGTGCGCCGACCAATACTGGCTTTGCTTGTATGTATCTGTTTCTTCATCGGGGACTAGAATACTTAGCGCGGTAATACCGGAAAAAACGCCCGTTGCCGTCTGCGGCGGCACGTTCGAAGTCAGCATAAAAATATTCAATGCAACTGCGCCGGAAAAAGCCTCGCTCTTTATTGACGAAAGTTGGCTATGCTCGCCGAAAACCACTGTTCTTAATGCGTTGCAACCTGCAAAAGCTCTAGCGCCTATCGTCGTAACTGACGGCGGTAACGCCACAGAGGTCAACAAGCGGCAATCCTTGAACGCCTCATCGGGTAGCTCTGTTATGGCGCCAAAAGTAGCGTTTCCTAGCGCATCACAACCAAAAAACGCGGCTTCTTCCAGCCGCAGTACGGAGGTAGGAAGCAATATTTCTTCAAGCAGGACACAGCCGGCGAAGGCGCGAACTCCTATTTCGGCAATATTTGAAGGCTGAGCAAAACTCACAGTCTTGAGTTGCCTCGCGTTTTCAAAGGCACGGTCAGCTATCGCCGTCACGGGCTTGTTGTCGTAAGTCTTCGGGATGACGACGTTCCCCGAATTGTCGGGTTCGCCGCTGATAATTTCAAAGGTATTATTGGAAGAAAGTTTGAAGGAAAGCCCGTTTGCAGAAAATTCGTTGATGACGGAATATTCGAAGCTGCAACTCTTGCCGCCGTATGTAATGCCCATTAGGTTGGTGCGAACGGTAGCGGTGTTGAAGTTTGATACCCACTCCTGTTTAATTGCGAACTCTTTTTTGGCGCCGCTTTCGTAGGTAACCTCAAGCAATGCCCCGTTAAGCGAAAGATTCTCTTGCAGAGAATACACCTGTTTCATCGTGCCGCTCTTTACTTTTATGCTGAGCACGGCGTCGTTGTTTTGGTTGCCCTCGCCGTCAATCGCCGTAATGACATAAACTGCTTGCTTGCTGCCCAGAGTTGTTTGCGCCGTCACGGTGACAGTATAAGTTTTCCCGGCAACCACGGTTATTGAACCGTTTCCGTGGACGGGAACGTCGTTGTTTTGCTCGTCTTTTACGCTGAATTCAACGCCCAGCCCAATTTCTGTGCGGAGACGACTTTCGTTATTTATGCTATAAACTAGTGAATAGACCCCCGCAGGTACGTCATAAGAATTAGTGACACCGATATTCAAATCGTCCAGCAAAAAATTCGTAGGCGGCTCTTCTGTGCCGCCGCAACCTGCGAGACTCAAAATCAGAATGATAAAAACAATTACTGTTAAACCTTTCCGCATATCTTCCCTTCATTATATATTTATGTTATGTTAACATATTAATTTAATAAAATCAATAAAAACGAAATTTTATTACTATTATTAAACTATAATATAAATATATTGTAGAAAGTTTAGAACAATCTTAAAGAATTATCAATCAAAGTTTTTATAAATATCCTTCCTAATCGTTATCAAAATATCGTCGGAAAGCTGTCTTTGCGCTTGCGGAAGGTCTATTTTGTGTGTATGAAGAATTTTTGCCTTATGCGAAAGCAAAGTGATATTATCCGCCAAAAGCAGCGCCTCGTCTATATCGTGAGTGACAAAAACAACCGTTCTTTTATCTTTTGCCCAAAGTTTCAGGAATACTGCTACCAGCCGCTTTTTCAAGCTGATATCCAGTTCCTTAAAAGGCTCATCCATCAAAAGCAGCGTCGAGGGATAAACGAATGCCCGCGCCAAAGCCACCCTCTGTGCCATACCTCCACTTAGTTGCCCGGGGTACGCGTCTTTCCAAGAGTCAAGCTCGACTGCTGAAAGAATGTCGTATATTTTTTGACGGCGTATAGCCTTATCTTTTTCGGCTCCTTGCAATACAAAATCAAGATTGCCGTAAACCGTAAGATTGGGAAGCAGCCTTTGCGTTTGAAAAATATAACTTATTTTGTCGGCAGGCTCTTTTATTTCTCCCTCAAAATCGGTCAGACGGCTTATGACGTTAAGCACGGTGGTTTTGCCGCAGCCCGACGGGCCCAGCAAACAAGTGATTTCGCCTTCCTCAAAATTCATATTGAAATTTTCGAGTACCTTGAGCGCGCCATAGCTCTTGTTTATGTTAACGAGCTTCATTTCCACCTCACTACGCATTTTTTTAATAATACGACAAGCATTTCCAGAAGATAGCTAAGCGCGATTGCGGTAATAGTCCACGCAAACAGCGATGCCGTCTCGAGATAAGCCTTCGAGAACTGCATCATCACGCCCATGCTGTCTTTTGTGTACGCCAGCACCTCGGCGGCGATGACAAGCTTGACATTAAGCGATACCGCAGCGCGTACGGCGTCAAAAAATGACGGATATATCGATGGCAAATAGAGTTTTGTTAGCGTTTGAAGTCTGCCGACCTTGTAAACCTTTGCCATTTGTGTCAAGCCAAAATCAATGTTTGAAAATGACGAATAAAAGGACGTAAACAGCGTGGGAAAGATAATCAAAAACGAAATAAATAACGGCGTAATCTGCGAGGTAAACCATATCAAGCTGAGAAGTATTACCGACATCGTCGGCATAGCTCTGGTGATAATTACCAGCGGCGAAAGCAGCCTTGCCACGGGCTTTAGAAAAGCCGAGAGCGCCGCCAAAATAAGAGCCGCGCCCATAGAAAAAGCAAAACTCAACGTCGACCTTCCCAGCGTACCGCCCACCGCCGTCCAAAACACTTTTGTAGACAAAAGCGCGGCAAGCTGTCGAAGACACGCCGACGGCGACGGCAATATAATCTCAATATCTACTATTTGTGCCGCAACGTACCATGCCGTCACAAACAATGCGAGTGACAGCATGGGATAAAAGATATTTAGATACTTTTTTATTGCCTTTGTTTTCATAATTATCAAATATTATATATTCCGTCTCCCGGCAGCTTGCCTCCGACTGAAGCCGCGGCAAAATTCAGATGCATTTGCAAAAACGCGTTTATATCATCTTTTATTTCACCAACAGGTATGAAATCTATATTAGAACGGTCGATAACCGCCGCGCTTATATTCTTGAGACTGCTGCCGGCTGCCGTCAATGCAGTTTGGGCGCTTTCGGGATTATCGGCTACCCAATCAGCGCTTTCGGATACCTTAGATAAAAAGCTCGTGACAAACGCCGAATGATTGGAGAGCGTGTCTGTCTTTACGATAGTAGACACCTGCGGATAGCTTCCGCCCCACTCCTCTTGCAAGTCCATAACCACCTTGAACTCGGAATTTTTGCTGAGAGCGGCGCTAACCTGCGGCTCGCCGAGAAGCGCATAATCAATTGCGCCGCTTGCGACATAACCTATTAATGTGTTTGCCTCGGCGGCGTATTTAAGCGCTATTTTGCCTTCTATTCGAGTGTCGCTTACTTGAAAGTTACCGGCGCCGGCAAGGTACTTGAACATAAAATCGGGAGTACCGCCGGGTCCGAGATTGCCTACCAGTTTGCCCTTGAGCGCTTGCATGTCTGCGATGTCGGTCTTGCCAATAAGGTACAGTACACCAAAAACGTTGGCGCCGACAATTTTTATGTCAATGCCGCTGTTGTAATGTTTTGCCGCAAGAATTGTCGGCAACAAAGCAATGTCCGCCGTGCCGTTGAGTATTGCGGCGTTGAGCGGGTCTACTCCGTTGACTATTTCGTAACTGACGTCATAGCCCTCGAATTGGGGTTTTTCGGCAAGCAGCTTCGCCATAGAAAGCGAAGGCGCGCCGTCTGGCATAACTACTTTTATAGAAACGTTACCGCTT
>JAQVME010000146.1 GCA_028703745.1 Clostridia bacterium | reverse complement strand
GCAGCATTTCTATATGCGGCTACGACATAAAGGCGGAGCCCATAAAAGCAAAGATGAATATGGGTTACGTCCCCGACAACCATTCGGTTATTGAGAAGCTGACGGGGCACGAATACGTAAATTACGTTGCCGACCTTTACAAAGTTGGAGATGACAGGAAGGAACGTCTGGCGCACTTTCTCGAGCTTTTCAGTCTTGAGGAAGCAGTAGACAAGCAAATAAAGTCGTATTCACACGGCATGAAGCAAAAGATTTGTATAATTGCCGCGCTTATACATAGTCCCAAGCTTTGGGTACTTGACGAGCCGATGATGGGGCTTGACCCCCAGTCAATGTCCGACATCATTAATTATATGCTGGAGCACTGCGCCAAGGGCAACACCGTGTTCTTCTCTTCGCACAACCTCGATCTCGTAAAAAAGCTCTGCCACCGCGCAGCAATAATAAATAACGGCAAAATAGTTGAGGAGCTCGAGCTGTTTAATAACAAAGAGAATCAAGACAAACTTGAGGAAATCTATTTCAAGGCCACCGGCATAGACAGGAACCGTGTCAGCGAAATGGCGATGTCGGGAGACGGAGGCCGCGCATGAACAACATAATTACTATGCTGCGCCACGAATTTCGCGGCAGGCTGGGAGTCGGCAGGAAGGCCTCGCCAAAAAGCTGGGGAGTTTTCTTTCTTAACGGCGCCGTTTCGTTGCTTATGTACGCGCTCTTCGTGGGTATAATTTATTTTGTCACAAATATGTTGCTGAACGGCAGAATAGTGCTGCATTACGAATTTTTGGTGCTGGCATCGGCGCTATCTATGATAATACAGATCGCCACTTCGACGGGTTCGCTGGTCAAAAACCTATATTATGACGGTGACAACGAACTGTTGCTGCGCTTTCCCGTGGACGGGCTGGAGATATTTGTTTCCAAATCCATATTTGTATTTATAAAAAACGTCTCGACCTCCGTGCTGTTGACGTTGCCCTTTTATATCTTCTATGCCATAATTATGCAAAAAAGCGCGGGTTTTTATATCAGCGCGGCTTTTATGTCTATATACATAAGCATCGTGCCGTACTGTATAGCCAACCTGATAGCCATACCTGTTATGCACGTCGTCAATTCGATAAAAAACAAGTTCGGGCTCATTCTCGGACTGCTTATTTTTATGATAATAATAAGCTTTTCGTTTTATATGCTGTTACTTAAAGGAATACTGGAATACGCGCAGACGCAGCAGACCTCCATTTTTTCCGAGGACGTGTTGAATATATTCAAAGCGTGGGCGTCTAGGCTGATACCTTTTACCTTCTACGCCAACATACTTTTTGGCAAGAAGGTGATATTGTCGATATTCATATCGGCGGGACTGACCTTCGCGCTGGGCTTTATGAGTTTTTATATGGCAAAGCACAGCTACTATCCGACAATTTTGAAGAGCCTAGAAAGAGAGAAGACGGCGTTCAAAAAGAAGTCGAAGGACAAGACCAGGTCTGTCTTTATGTCGCTGCTGAAGACGGAATATCTGCTGATTTTCCGTTCCTTCAATTATTCCTTCCAGTATCTGGCTATGGCGGTGGCGGCGCCTTTTATGGTGTTCTTCTGCAACGACCTTGCAACAAACGTAGGAGATTCGAGCGTCGGAGGCAGGATTATCCCCGGACTGACTCTTATGGTGGTTATTATATTTATCACGATAATAGTGTCATTTGCATCAACCACGATCAGCCGGAACGGCAACACCTTCTATTTCACAAAAATCATACCTGTGCCCTACAAATATCAAATTACCGTAAAAATGACGTTATATTTTATTGTGGCGGCGGTATCGGCGCTTGTCTCGTGTATTGTAGTAGGCATTGCCTTCGGAGGAGAGAAATACGGCAACAACGTCGGGGTAACGGATGTGCTGAGTATCTTTGCAATAACGGTATTTATAATAATAACGCTTACCAGCTGGGCGATACTTGCCGACCTCAAATCTCCGACCTTTGAGGTCAGTAACGACGGCGATCTGGTGCAAGCCAATAAGAATGTTTCCAATTCACTCATAGGCGGCAGCGTTATTTCCGTGCTGTTCGGCTTGTTCGGTATGATATTTACTTACGTGCCGTTGAAAATCGGAGGAATCACCTTTATAAACGGCATTAATCACGTTTATCTCTATCTTCTGGGCATCAGCGTAATTATGGCGGGGTCTTCCGTCGCCGCGCTGTACGCAAAACTGGACAAGAGATACAACAAGCTGGTACCGTAAGGAGGCAATATGAAAAAAATAATAATTTGTATGTTGCTGCTACTTCCACTCATAATAGTCGCAAGCGTGCTGCTTGCCGTCGATATCATCAGCGTTGAGGCGTATATTCCGGTGGAAAGGGTGGAGCTGAATCAAAGCTATTTAGAATTAAACTTGAGTGACGGAAGCTACAGCGGACTTGTGGCTACCGTTTATCCCACAAGCGCGAAGGACAAAAAAGTCACTTGGAGTATTACCGACGAGGTAAAGACCGTGCCCGGCTATGAAGGCAGGGCGGCAGAGGTGGACGGCAACGGAAAAGTCAGCTTCTTCACGTACTCCACCTTCAAGATAGTGGCGTCCGCAGCAGGCAAGAAAGCCGAATGTATTTTTTATATAAAAGGAGACAAACCCGAGCAGGTTGTTATTGAGTCGGATGCGACGAGCCTTGCCACGGGCGAGAGCGCCTTGCTCTCGGCGGTTTTTCATCCTGTTGATGCCGTAGTGGGCGAAGTGCTATGGTATTCAAGCAATACTGCCGTACTTTCCGTAGATAACAACGGTATCGTCACAGCGCTATCCGCAGGAGAAGCCGTTGTCTCAGTAGAGATACCCGGAACGGGTATCAAGGCGCAAAAACGCTTGTCGGTGACGCAGGGCATAACGCCGTTTGGCGCAGCTTTCTATGCCGCCGATGCATTCAGCCTTACCGGTATGGGCGACGTTACAGTAGTTTCGGGCGGACATATTGAAGGCGGAAAATTATATTTTGAGGGTGACAGCGCAGTACTTGCCACCGAAATAGGACAATTTACGGTTTATAAGTGTCAAGCAGACGATATAGCCATACAAAACGCTACATTCTTTGGCGAAGACTTCAAACTGAAGGTCGGAAAGCTACCGCTTACGCTGTCTGTTGTCTATCTTGACAAAGCAAGGACGGAGCGCCCGCCGGTGACGTGGACATCGTCAGATACTACAGTTGCAGAAATAGATGCCGCAGGGCTTGTTATGGCAAAAAATACCGGTATGGTCACCTTTACCGCCGTTGATTCACAATCCGACAAGACCGTGGCTCTTGTTGTTAGGGTAGTCAAGCCTGTCAGCCTGATAGTACTTGATATGCCGGACGACAAGAGGGGCATAGCCCAACAGAGAATATACGGCAATACCGACTATAACAGCGGCGCGTACAGCTTGAGCTTTATCGACATCAATTTCTCGCTGCCCAGAAGCGCCGACGTCAACGAATTCACATATTCCTCGAGTGACGAAACGCTGGCATATTTTGAGGGCAACAGACTGCATTTCACAGCAAATATCAGCGGCGTGCAAAGAATAACCGTCAAGGTCAGCGCCAAGGAAAGGCCTTACGAGTCCGTAGAGGTATTCAGACTTTATGACATACTCGTGGGAGAAGGTGTGAATTGCTCAGATTATAGCCAACTAAAAGCCGTCACAGCGGCGGGCAAAGCCGCATTTTTGCAAAGCAACATAAACTACGGCTCAAATGCTCAATCAATCGTACTGATTGCCGATTTGTACGGAAACGGCTTTGATATAAACGGTCTGGAATACGCCTTAGAAAACAGTGACGACTTGATGGAGAATACGGAATTTGTTAAGATTGCTGCGAGTGGCGTTTTGCTCAGCAACATAAGGCTTGCGTTTGAAAACCCCGAAAAAATGAGCATTTCCGACGGTATGAAGGGCAGCGTTCTCACCATTGGCGAAATCGACCAACCTACGCGCTACGAAGGAATAATCATAGAATACAGCATTATAGAAAACGGGTATTATTCGATTGTCACGCACAATTCCGATATAGGAATAAAGGGCTGTATAATAAGAAATGCCAGCAATTTCGGCGTAGTAGTCGCCACAAAAAGAAGGACTGACGGCGGTTGCGATTATTCCAACGTTACCATGGAAAACAACATAATGAGCAACATCGTTGCGCCGGCTATTACCGTTTCCGCGGACGATCCCAATCTAGAAGAGCAGGGCTCGCTCCATATCAAGGGCTTTCTTGACATCTATAACTGGCAGGACATAACCTCGAGTAGAATGCTGGACAGAACTATCATAAAAGGCAACAAGACAATGGATGATTTTGTCAAAGGTTTGTTAAAAAACATGCTGGCAAACGAATTTATAAAACCGGCGTACGATCATGTCAGATACACCGTAGACCAAGGAAACACACGCACAAATTATTTGCATTTGGCTATCATACAGGCGGGAGCGCTGCACGAAAGCACGGCGGAAATTATTATTGAAGACGAGCAGTATATGAATTTTGAACTCGAAATACTAAAAACCGTAGGC
>JAQVME010000145.1 GCA_028703745.1 Clostridia bacterium | reverse complement strand
TATGTTGCTCGTGACATTATATACAGAAGGGTTGGCGGGGTTCTGCGTGCCGCCGTCCAAAGGATAATAAATTGAATAAATCTGCGCTTCCCATCTAGCATAAAAAACCTTGAGTCCGGTACTGCCTACCGAAACGGATGTTACGGTGTTGTTTGAGCCGTCAGCCCAACCGAGAAAGTTATAGCCGGTTTTTGCGGCGGGAAGAAGTGTAAAGGCATCGGTAACGGTGTAGCCTGCGGGGTTGTCTTCGTGGTTCTGTCCGTCATAAAGCACATAAGTGATACCGTATTCAACGGCAGTCCAGCGCGCCTCTAGTTCGATATTGCCTACTGTTCCCTGCGCAATGGCGGTCAGTCTGTCACCCGAGGGCTTGAGGTACCACCCGTCAAACGAATAGCCCATTCGGAACGCATCAAAGAGTGTAACACCTTGAGATATATTGTAAGAAAAGACATTGTCGGAGCTGTTTTCGCCCCCCTTCAAGTCGTAAGACACGGTAAACGAATCAATATTCCACTTTGCAAAGAATTCCCTGTCACGGGTACTGCCTGCCATCAAGAATTCTACTCTGCCGCCGCTGAAAGAGGCGGAGGTATACCAACCATCAAAGGTATAACCCGTCTTTGTGGGCGCATAGAGCGTCACCTGCTGCGAGCCGTCATAGCTGGGGCTGTTCAACGGGTTGTTTACGCCGCCGTTCAAGAAATATGTGATGTCATAGGGCAACCATTTTGCATATAGAATCTTGTCTCCGACGCTGTTCAAGGCGATATGCGTTACCGCCGCGCCTGAGAATACTTCGTTGTCATACCAGCCGCCGAAGGTATATCCCGTCCTTGTGGCGTTATTAAGAATTATTTCGTCGTTAATAGTATACGAAGCGGCATTCGCGCCGTTGAGTCCACCGTTGAGATTGTAAGTTATGTTAAAAGAAATAGGCTCGAAGTCGGCGTATACTATTTTTTGGTCGCCAAATTTTGAATTCTCGGAAAATATCTCGTATGTATAAGGAGTGCTTCGGTTTTCGTCGATATACCAACCGTTGAATTTGTAGCCGGGTTTTTCGGGGCTGGGGAGTTGGGTATCCTTGCTTATCACAGCAGTCGTTCCGTCGCCGCTTCCGCCATCCGCGTCCAAAAGCAATACCATGCTCTGATTGCTTGCGCACGAGCACAAAATGAAGCTGAACAGCAAGAGAATAATAATAGCAAAGATAAGTCTGTATTTTTTCATAAGAACTCCTTGAGCGGACGTTGCACAGCCTTGCGGTCATACATAATCAATATAATTATATTATTAAAGAAAAAATATGTCAATACACACGCCTAATAAACATAATAAAACATAGTAAATAATTGAATTTTGCTAATCGCCCAACGAATGTATAGCTTTCATAAGCGACGGTTCCATCTTTTCCGGCTTTACCACGATGATATTTGTCGGACGATGGCTTAGCACCGTTGCAATGACATTGAATTCCTCTCTATCAAAAAGTCCTATCAGAGGTACCGGCTGTTTGTTTTTTATTAGGCGCAAACCCGAATTGTTATCAATGACCATAACCGCCTCGCCTTCTCCGTCAACGCCGAGCATAAAAGTCGTTAATTCGTAGGCATCTTCGTCGTTTTTGCATTGGCTATACAGCTTATATGCCAGCTGCGCAAGGTTTTTCCAGTTTTCGCGGAATTGCGCGCCGCAAAAATTATAGAACCCGTCAACGCTGAGACTGCCCCCCAACTTATGCATCTCCTCAATAAGTCGAACTTTTTCTTGAGAAAAATCTATACTGAGCAGTGCGCCTATATATGCGTAATAACACATATTTTTCAAGCCGCAGCCCTCCAGCGTTTTGCTGAGCTCTTTGTATTTATAGAAAAAAAGTACTGCTTCTGAAACCAACTCTTTTGCCAAACTATCTTCGCTCTCGAACCTGAATACGGCTCTAATCTTGTTTATACCGCATTGATAACGGACATTCTTATACATAAAATAATCTTTTATATATCGTATTATTCCGCTTTCCTTGTTGTCAATAGAAACCACCAAATTTTCCAGCATATTGATAGTATATGTTAGTGACAATATTTGAAATTACATAAAAGTTGTAAAAGAAACGGCGGCTTTCATCTTTTCGAAATCGAATACTCATTACAAAGAAAAAGGCGGCTGCATGCAACCGCCCGAAATGTTAAAAATCGATGCTGATTATAGCTTGACCGTGTTGCTTTTGCCGCTTGAGATATTGAATTCCAGCTTATACATATCCGTACCGTCCATGTACTTGATTGATACCTCGTCTGGGTTGTTTTCGGCGTATTCGGCATCCAAAACAATATATTTGGTAGGCGTAAATGCCTCTTTTAACAACTTCAATTGTTCTTCTCCATAACCGCCGATATCATCGGAAACAAACAGTACGTTTGCAAACATATTGTTTATTCTGGCGAGCAACTTCTTTTGCTCGTCGGTGAAAACCAGTTTACCTTTCTTTACGGCGAGTTCGTCTTTGCCCATCAAATCACTATTGCGTAAGAAGAATACATCGGGGTCATTTACGAAGGCTCTGCCGTCAAGGTGACGACGGAAAATAGAATTGTTCATGGCGTTGCGCGTGCTGATAATTTCTTGATTGGTTTGTTTATTGTAGAGTCTTTCTTTGAAATGTACGTCGACATCACAGCTGATACGGCAAAAGTCTACCTTGCCGAAGGCAGGCGCCAAAGGTACGCCGCAACCTAGGATATATTTGTCCTCTCCGACGCACTCGCGAAGGAAATCAATGGCCTCGCACATTATTTGACCTCTGGATTTGTTGTGTCTTGGGTACATACATATGCTGTAAAGGAAATCCAATTTTACAAGGTCGTAGCCCCACTCCCTCAATACCGTCTTAAAAAAGCCTCTTATATAATCGGCGGCTTCCTTATTATAAAAATCAAGCGTATATGCGCCGCCCCAAGCAATGCACCCAATGACCTTTTTCCCATTATGCGTAATAAGCCATTCGGGATGCTCTGCAACGGTGCGGGAGGAGCGCGCGGCGTTGAACGGCGCCATCCATAAGCCTGCTTTGTATCCGTTTGAGTGTATTCTGTCGGCAAGGTATTTCATGCCGTTGGGGAACTTTTGCTCATCGAGCGTCAGCCAGTCTCCCACCTTGCTTTGATAGCCGTCATCTATTTGGAAGATATCTGCCTTGTCGCCGAGCGCGGAAAGGCTGTCAAGGTCTCTTACGCATATCTTTTCGCTTATGGCGCCATAATAGTTGTACCACGACGTATAGCCGCACATAAACTGCATTTTGGGCTTCTTGATTTTCATTGCAGAGAAATACTTATCAAACACCTGATTGTAGCTGCCCTCGGTCTCGTACAGCTCGTAAAGAGCGTAGCCCTTCTCGATGGTAACGCCCTCAATGTCCTTGTCAATTCTCAGCAGGTTTTTGTTCATATCGTAATAAATGATGGTATAACCCTGCCTTTCGCTAAGTGAGCCTACAAGCGTCAGGCTGTCTCCGTCTTTTATATAGCCGTAAGAAAAGCTGTGGAAAAAACCGCTTTTCTTTGAGTATTCGGCAAAGAGATAATCCCCCGAAGGAAAAGCAAACTTCTTTACGGGATAATAAGCTCCCAGCCCCATAAGCCCTTTTTGAATTTCGTGCTTACGGAATTCTCTGGAGGTCGTCCAAGACTGATAGCCGTTGACAAAAACTTTGCTGCCGGCGGGATAATCGTAGTCGTAAGCAAGGCTGCTTTTTTTGAGTTCGATTTTTACTTTTGGAATAAGCGCAAGCTTCAATACGCCTTTATCATAAGTATAATCAATGGCGTAATGCTCGTTTTCGGCCTTGTCGGAAATATACTCCATACCGTCTGCCTTATAGCTTAGGCTGAATTTGAATTTATCTAACATTTCTCCTCCAAATAATTTTAATAGTAAAAAAATTATATCATATAAGGTAGTATTTTTCAATACCAAATGTTTATCCGCGTGTAATTACATTGAAGGCTACGGCAGGCACAGAGCTGAAAACAGCGTCGGCACCCCTCGATACTTGCTTTCTTATATCTTGTTCTGTATCGTCGGTTGTAATGAATACCTGTAAGCCGTTTTTGTGGGCATAGTTGATGAATCTTGCGCCTGTGGTGGAGAAAAAAAAGTTCGATGAACGCACAAAAACTGTGTTGAATTGCCACTCCTTTATCCCTGCGCCGAAGACATAGCGCAGATACAATTCCGCAAATTCTGATGGTGTCGCCGTGCGCCGCAAATCTGAATTCTTGTCGATTATGCCGGCCGTATGTCCATCCGCGGCAACTTCTACTCTGTCCTTAAGCCCGAATTGTGAAATAAGCAGAGCAAGTCTTGAAACAGCGCGTTGCGTATGTCTTTCTTTGGCGGAGATTTCTATAACAAATCTCATTTGAGGAAAAGGTCTGCAGCTTTCAAAAAGCTCGCTTACGCTCAATATTTTCAGGTTTTCTGGGATATCTGCACCTCGCAAGCCCCGGTAAGGATAACCGTCCTTTTGAAAGTTTTCGCCCATATTCAAGCCGCGAAGCTGCGCGTA
>JAQVME010000005.1 GCA_028703745.1 Clostridia bacterium | reverse complement strand
ATAAGGCGAATAACCGGATATCTCGTCGGCACCCTCGAAAGGTTTAACGATGCAAAGAGAGCTGAGGAAAAGGACAGGGTAAAGCACAATGTCTGAAATATTGCGTTTGGCGGGCATAGTCAACGAGTCCATAACCGACGGACCGGGGCTGCGACTGGCGGTATTCCTTCAAGGCTGTCCGCGCAGGTGCGAGGGCTGTCACAATCCTTCGGCGCTGGATTTTGACGGCGGCTATGATATGTCAGACGCAGAAATTCTGTCAATGGTAAAAAACAACCCCTTGCTTTCGGGGGTTACTTTGACGGGGGGAGAGCCATTTTGTCAGGCAGAAAGGCTTATGCCGCTGGCAAAAAACATAAAAGAGCAGGCATTGGAGCTGGCAATATATACCGGCTATACCTTCGAACAGGTGCTAGGTAGTGACAAAATGAGTGCGCTTGCAGAGCTTGCGGACATAATAATTGACGGCGAATTTGTACTCGCCGAAAGAGATATTTCTTTGAAATTCAAGGGTTCAAGAAACCAGCGCGTTATTGACGTTGCAAAAAGTTTGGAAAGCGGTAAAACCGTCCTTTGTACTTCTGAACGATGGATTTAGGGAGTACCAAACTGATTATTAACGAATGTCCCTACTTCCCTCCAGGCAGCCCGTCCTTCCTTAAAAAGATTGCCGCCCAGCTGAAAAACATGGAACATTCCTTGATATCTTGTCAGTGTTACCGCTACTCCTTCAGAGGAAGCTTTTTCGTATACGGTGATGGAATCGCTCTCAAGTATTTCGTGGGTGCCTACTTGAATAAGCATAGCGGGCAGTCCGCTGAAATCTCCGTAGGCGGGTGAAAGTCTCGGGTCATCAAGTTCATACCCTAGCGCATAATAGTTCCTGTCGCCGCGAAAATTGTTGACGATGCCGTCTTTGTTGCCGAATATAGGGTCTAAGTTTTGATTTGTGATATAAGATTGTCCGCCTCCGGACATATCCGTCCACGGTGACATCAGCACCAGCGCCTTTGGCAGAGGTCTTCCTTCGTCACGCAGCTTCATGACTAAAGCCAAAGCTAGGTTGCCGCCGGCGCTGTCGCCTGCGACAATTATGTTTTCTTCTTTGTAGCCGTGACTTAGCAGCCATAGCCAGCCCTTTTCGGCATCCTCAAGCGCCGCGGGATAGGTATGCGCAGGGGCTGTACGATAGTCAATGGATGCCACACTGGCGCCCCCGCTGATTTTGGAATATCTGAGGGCGTTCTGGCGGTAAATATCCATTAGACCCATGGTATATGCGCCGCCATGGAACTGCAATATGACCTTTTCTCCGTCAGCTTTGTCGTAAGTCAGTAGCTCGAGCGGCACGCCGTCGGCGTCGTATTCACGCAGACTGTAGCCCTTCGGCGCACCCCATACCGAAAGCTTTGAGATAAAACTACTGCTTTCCGTAATATAGCCGTAGTCGGCGAGTTTTGGCAGTCTTGTTAATATTCTTATGCTTTCACGAGCGAGCACGCTCTCGAAGGATACGTTTTTCTCCGGACGCAACACCGCCATGCTCCCAAAACATAGGGAAAGCGCGATTAGCCAGCATATGCCTTTGACTGCGCCGTGCCAAAAGACGGTTTTTCGCACGGTTATTAGCATAGCGACGGCAATTCCGAGTAGAATAAAGCTTAGCCATGTACTGAGCAGGTACATAAGCGCGGCAAGCATGGCGCAGAGCAGCGCCAGACCGCCGTAAAAAAATATTTCACGAAAAATGTATCTCGTTTTGCTCAAAACGCACTCCTACAATAATATATTAAATGGATTATAGCATATAGAAGCGCGTCTAGCCAAATATATTACCTCTAATTGAACAAAAAGCGCCTAGCTTTTTACATAAATGCAACCGCCGATATTGACGGTTTTTGTGTTGAGGTCAAGTGTTCCGGAGATGACATGTGAGTCCAGCATAGACCTGAAGGAGAGCACCTTGCCGTCTTTGCGATAAACCTCGACAGGTACGTTGAACTGAGAATGGCTTTTTATTCCGTATCTCGGCAACTTGATGTTTTTGAAATGTGCTTTGCCCTTGCGGTGGGGTAAGCTGAAGTCCAGCAGCTCTATCGTGCATGACGGATCCGAGGTGCAAACGTATGTTCCGTAGTATTTTGAGTGCTTTGCCCCCGTGAAAAAGCACGTCACGCAGGAAATTATTATAATGATAATTAATATCTTTTTTAACTTCATAATTTTCTCCTTTTGTTCTATTGTGCCAAAGCAATACGTTTTTTATTAATATAGCTGGCATTTTTTTCCTTATTATAATAAATGCCGCGCGAAATACTAGAGTAAAGGTGGTTTTATGAAAAAAATATTAACAATTATTTTATTGATAACGGTATTCAGTCTTAGCATTTTTGCCATTATGGAGTTGGCAGCCTCAGGCGACCAAATCGTCGTTGAAGCGCAAAGCGGAACGTATATCGTACAACGCGGCGACAGCTTATGGAAAATCGCCGTAAAATATGAGACGGGTTTGAGCGAAATAATAAAGGCCAATCCGCAAATAAAGAATCCGGCAATGATATATCCCGGTCAAAAGATATATATTCCGGAAACGGCGCCGCTGAAAAACGTTGAAACCGAAATAGTACGGCTTGTTAACGCCGAACGCGCCAAACGCGGCTTGCAACAGCTGACGATAAACTGGCAGGTGGCAAGGGTTGCGAGAATAAAATCTCAGGATATGATAAACAACAATTATTTCGCGCATATCTCGCCCGTGTACGGCTCGCCTTTCAAAATGCTGGAGTCCTTCAAATTGCGGTATTCGGCGGCGGCAGAAAATATCGCGTACGGACAGCGCTCCGCGCAGGAGGTTATGAACTCTTGGATGAATTCGCCGGGGCATAGAGCAAATATCCTGTCGGGCAACGTTACGCAAATAGGCGTAGGGGTGGCAAAAAAGGCAAACGGTACGATGTACTTTACCCAGATTTTTATCAAGCCGATATAGTATCAGCAATGGGAAGAGAATACGTGTAATAATAAGGAAATAGGCAGTCAAAGCTGCCTATTTCCTTATTTTGTTATACCAATAAAAAAAACTATGCGCCGAACTTTGCGTATAGAATAATACAAATAATGATGAGCATTATGATGCCGACGAACCAGCCCCAAAACTTTCTTTTAATTAATCTCCACATAACGAATTCTCCTTTTTATACTATTTATACTATATATTATAAACGGAAAAATGTCAATACTCTCCACAATATACCATAACGTTTGACTTGCCATAGTCTAAGGTGCTAAAATCATTAAGAATTCACAAAAAAGTAGTTTTTTATTCAACAGACAACGGAGGAACCATGCTCAAACTCGTCAATATAAGAAAGGTATACGGCTCGGCAGACAATAAGGTCGAAGCGTTGAAAGGCGTTTCGCTGGAGTTCAGAAAGAGCGAATTCGTCGCCGTGCTAGGCGCAAGCGGCTGCGGTAAAACCACGCTGTTGAACATAATAGGAGGTCTTGACCGGTACACAGACGGAGAATTATTTATCGAGGGCAGATCAACAAAGGACTATGCCGACGCTGATTGGGACACCTACCGCAACAACTCCATAGGCTTTGTGTTCCAGAGCTACAACCTTATTCCGCATTTGAGTGTGCTTGCCAACGTCGAGATGGCGCTTACTCTGGCGGGGGTATCAAAAGAAATCAGAAAGCAAAAAGCCGTCAACGCGCTTACGAGAGTCGGGCTTGCTGACCAAATTAAAAAAAGACCCAACCAACTTTCCGGTGGACAGATGCAGCGTGTGGCGATAGCAAGGGCGCTGGTAAATGACCCGCAAATTATTTTAGCCGACGAGCCTACGGGCGCTCTTGACAGCGAAACGGGCATGCAAACCATTGAGCTGCTGAAAGAGGTGGCGCTAGACAGGCTTGTCGTTATGGTTACACATAATTCCGAGTTGGCAGCGCGTTTCAGCAATAGGATAATAAGACTGCACGATGGTTGCGTCGTAGACGATTCAAATCCGCACGTGTCGGAGGATACGTCATCATCTCAGAAAACAAAAAAGAAAAAAAGAATAGCTATGTCCTTGTTGACTGCAATTTCTCTCAGCTTACGCAATCTTATGACAAAAAAGGGCAGAACCTTTATGACAAGTTTTGCCGGAAGCATAGGCATCTTCGGAATAGCGCTTATTCTCGCCATCTCTAACGGTATGAGCAATTATATAGACTCCGTTCAAACAGATAGCATGAGCCAAAGCCCCGTAACCATCGACCAAGTGACCATAGATTTAGATAAGATGCAAGGTATGCGCCCGTCTGGCGGCGACTACGAGGAGTATCCCGAGAATGCCGGGGGAGTATATCCTTACGAGCAACCGGATTTTGAAAGTATGCTTATTAAGAATAACATAACTCAAGAATATCTTGACTATGTGGCGGCGATAGACCCGAAGCTGGTGAACGCCGTTACGTACGAAAGAAGCGTTAATATGAATTTTATTTGTAAGGCAGGCGAGGACTACCGCAAGGTCTCGACCGAAGATGCCGGCTGGCAAGAAATTCTCAGCAACGAAGAGTACTTAGAAGGACAGGTGAAGGTACTGGCAGGAGAAAGATTGCCCACGGCGTACAATGAACTTGCTATCGTAGTAGACCGTTATAACCGCCTTTCGACCAAGACGCTGAACGCGCTCGGAATAAGCTTTGACGCCCGGCAGCTCATTTCGTACGACGCGCTACTCAATAAAGAATTTAAGCTGATACTCAACGATGATTTTTATACCCAAGGTGACAGCAGATTCAACGCGCCCGTGGCGAGCCAGTATGGCGGGCTTTACAACAGCGGGGACGCCGTCACGCTGAAGATTATCAGCGTAATACGCATAGACAGAGATGCCGCCGGCGAGTGGCTGGATCCGGGACTTGTATATTCTCCGGCGCTGACCGATTTTGTATTGGACGACAGCCGCCAATCGCAAGTAGCTCTGGCTCAGGTCGCCAGCACAGAAACGGACGTGCTGACGGGTTTACAATTCAACGATAGCGGCATCCTAACTTCCGAACTCATCGAGGAATTATACAAATACTCCTTGCAAAAGCTGGGCGCCAGCTCCATACCGTCGTCCATAAAGGTATACGCCATAGATTTTGAGAGCAAACAGGAAATAATTGATTATCTCAAGGCATGGAATACCGGCAAAGCCGAAAAGGACAAGATAATTTATACGGATATGTCGAATTTCATTTTGGGAATGGTAAACAGCATAGTAAAGGTCATCACATATATACTCATAGCCTTTTCTGCGATATCCTTGCTTGTTTCTTCTATTATGATAGGCATAACCACTTATGTGTCGGTTATTGAGAGAACCAAAGAAATAGGCGTGCTGAGAAGTCTGGGCGCAAGGAAGAAAGACGTATCACGTGTGTTTAACGCCGAAACGCTGATGATAGGTATGGCGGCCGGTCTTATCGGCGTGGCTTTCACACTGATATTGTCCATACCGTTAAACATAATTATTTTCAAACTAGCCGACGTTCAGAATATTGCCAGGCTGGAATGGACCACGGCGCTGGTTATGATAGGCATAAGTATGCTGCTTACGCTTATTGCGGGATTTATTCCTTCCAGAATGGCGGCAAAAAAAGACCCGGTGGCGGCATTGCGCAGCGAATAATCGAAGCATTCGCAAAAAGGCTCTTTAGCTATATCTTATAAAAAAAGGCGGTTCCGATACGAAACCGCCTTTTAGTTTTTGAAAAATGGATTTATTTTTGTTGATTGTTTACAACGCCGCGGATTATGGTGGAGGCTATGCCGCAAAGGATACCGCCGATAGGGAATACCACCCAAGCTATGTGCCACATATTCCGCAGAAAGCCGAGAAGTAGGAATACGGCGGTTGCCGACATCATGATTACGCCGCATATGGCGTCCTCGGTGCTTTTTGCTTTGCCCTTCAGCGGCGCGCCCTCGTCGTTTGGGATATTGTAAGCTTTCGTGAGATTGCCCCACTGAATGCCGCTGAAAACTATTATGGGCACACCGATAATTAGTATTGCAAAAAAGATGGGAAGGAACACGCTCTCGCTAACGCCGGCGGCGCTCAATGCCAGTATTGGTATGACCGAAAGTATGGTTATTCCGATACCAAGCGCAAGCATGATAGATATTTTTTTGCCTTTGGCATAGACCTCGGCGGACATCTCTGCGCTGTCGAGCGCACGTGTAAGACCTGTCATTACAAGCACGAATACCGCTATAGAAACGCATACAAGCAGCTGTGATACGAAAATGCCGTAACTTATCTCGTTCAAAGCCAGCGAGATAAGTATCATTACACCTACAAGCATAAGACCTATTGCGCAAGCTATCGCCACGGACTGTTTTTTTGTGAAGGGCTTGAGGGTTGCGGGTTCCTCCTCAACGGTTTTTTCGTGTTCGATATTTCCGTTTCGGGCGCCGCGAAGCAGTTCGTCAACGGATATATTGAATACAGTAGACAGCGGTACCAGTTGCGCCGTTTCGGGGAAGGCGTCTCCCGTTTCCCACTTCGATACGGCTTTATTGGTTATTCCCAGCTTGTCTGCCAGCTCGCTCTGAGTCCAGCCTTTTTCTTTTCTTAAGGTATATAAGAACTCTCCGAAATTATTAATCATATCAATCTCCTTTAATGATGTATTGTTTATCGAGCTCGGCTTAATTATACAATAATCTATGCTTGAAGCAAACTCTTTGGCTTAGAAGCTGATAGAAAGGGACTAGAAGGTTGTCGAATATTGGTAGAATCTACTGATTTTAGATTTATTCGCCCCTGAGTTTTATGGTGAAGCCGCCCTTAAAAGCAGTGTAGTAGCCTTCTTTGTTGTCACTGCCTTTGGGATAATCCGTGGTGAGCAGTTGCGCGCCAGAAGCTATACCGGCAAGCGTAGTGTCTGCGCTCTGCTCGGGATAGAAATCCAATCTTGTGCGTACAAAGCAGTTTTTGTCCAGAAAGTATTGCAATGCGTTCTGTCCTTTATAGACGGTGTCCGGAGAGTTCGTCATTATGTAAGGTGTGTTTACGGCAAAGGTGCCGAGATTTTGTTCGTAAGAGTGGTACCATACGCACATGAACATCGGTTGCGTGCGCATAGAAGGGTCAAGATTCATATATTCGAGGTTATATTCGGGGAATAGCACAAAAAGCACTTTGCCTAGCATGTCCTTTACTTCCGGCCAGCCGTCGGCGTCTGTAAGCTGTTTGAAATTGTCGTATTCTCCCAGCATATCTGACGGCGTATAAAGATTGTTTCCAAAGGCTGAGTTAAGCATGCCTCCCACTTCTTGAAGTCCTTCAATGCCGAATTCCTTTTGCGTATTAAAAAACAGAAAGTCACTTTTGGGCTCGACAAATACCGTCAAGGGCAAATGTCCCGGATTGGCGCGCGACCAGAGACTTATCTCCTCAAGCGCTATGCCGAAATCAATGGCGGTGGAGCGGTTGTCAAGAATGGGGTTGTGACAGCATATTATTTGCCACTCACCTTTTCTTTTCATATAGTTGACGTCCAATTCCATAAACCGTATGCCGTTATTGAGCTGTTCGGTTATGGTCGGCATGTTGTATTCGAACTGCGCTTTTTCCATGCCGGCAAAAGCGCCGAAGACGTCGAACGCCGCCTCGCTGAACGCGGACAGAGGAAGTTTGTAGCTATTGTGGGAGGCGATATATTGTAGACGGTTATATTTTGTGCCGTCCGAAAGTCGCGCGGCGAGGTCGAAATCGCAAAAGCTCTGCTCGTCTACAGGCTCGAACGACGGCGAGGCGTACCCGCTCCGCAAAGCAACCATTCGCGAGGCTTGCGCTTCAAAACTTTCGTCGAGGCAGGCGTACATATTCCAGAAGACGCCGCCGATAAGTCCGCCTATCAATACCGTCAGGATACAAGATATTATTAATGTGATTTTTAGGGCGCGCTTACTCCGCTTCATCTATGTTATGCTCCCGGCCGGTCTGGGCGGTTGTTTATTTCCGTCATCATCATATCGTAATAGTCCTCGTCGATAATGAACTTCTTGCGCTGAATAAGCCAAGAGAGGGTAAGCAAACCTATGGGCAGCAGAGTGACTGCAAACCTTATCCAAAGACGCATACTTGTGGTACGATAGTTCTTGAAATTCTCATTGGCGGCGTTGAAATTCTCGCCCATGAGCTCCATAGAATATTCGTAGGTCGTGCTACCGGCGCCTATAATCAAATCCGCGGTGTCAAGGTCGGTCCAGTATCCCAAATCGACTTTGGTGTCAGCAACAGCTTTGCCGTTTATGAGGGTTTGGCGGAAAATCTTGCAATCGGCAAGCGATTTTACGTATTCGGGATTTAGTTGATACTGTGTCATTTCGGCATCTTCGGCAATTGCCTGCGCCACAAGCTGTTTCGCCGCGGACTCGTCTGCAGCGCTTTCGTAGATGTCGACATAATCCTTGATGTTTTTGATATATTGCACCTGCGCAGGCGCAGAATCGATGTTGTCGAGATAATTCTTTTGGGATTCCATCAATGAAATATTTTGGCTTAGAATGAAGATGCCCGAAATCGCCAGTACCAGTGTGACAACGCCGTATTGCACGGCGGCGGCAAATTTTGTCATAAACGGGCGCAGCGTCGATACCACCGCCTCGTTGCGTTCACCTTGTTTGTATTGATTATATTCGACGCAGTTTGTCATATTGATGATAGACGCCAGATAGAAAAGTGTTTGCCCCGTGAATACGAACAAGCCGAAAATGCTGAGAGTAATAAGATTGAAAGGTAGTACACTCGGCCACCAGCCCAGCAGAGCAATGCCGGCATAGCCGAAGAGCATAGTAAAGGCGCTGTACTTTTGCAGCTTTTTGCGTCCCAGCTTTTTTGCCAGTTTCTGATAAAAAAGGTTTGCCAGCACACTGCATACGCCGAAAATAACTATAAAGTAGAAACTGTAGCTGTCGTAGCCTACTTCAATATAATAAAGATTGTAGGCAAGTGCGACGAGCAAGCCGCTTCCCAAACTATACAAAAACATCGATAAAGTCATCCAAAGTATTTGGTCATTGCCCTTTATTGTGTTCCACATATGTTTGAGTGAAATTTTAGATTGCTTTTCGGAGGCGCTACGCGGTGTCTCTTTTACGCCGATAGAGGTCATTAGCTGACAGCCGACAAGCGCGATTACGATTATTATGGATACCAGAGAATAACCGTGGACGACGTCTCCGGGAGTCATAAAGATTACTAGCCCCTGTCCGACGAAGGCGCCGACGCTGGCGAATATAACGGTCAACGTCGTTATGGCGTTGCGCTCAAGTTTTTTGGAAGAAAGCGAGGGGAGCATCGCCCAATATCCGATATCGTTCATCGTGAAGGTCGATTCCCATAAGAAATACATTACAATAATGAAAATAACAAAGCTCCAGCCCGTCCATATACGCACATTGAACATGCTAAGGATTACGATGCCGCAAGTCAAAGCGCCAAGCAATATCCAAGGCTTGAATTTGCCCCACTTAAAATGAGAACCTTCGATAATAGCGCCCATAATCGGGTCGTTGAGGGCGTCCCAAAGACTGCCTCCGATACCGATAATTAGGCTCAGCGTGGTGAATTGCACCAAGGAAAGAGATACTCCGAACTGCACATATGTCAGAAGAAATACAGCCACAAGCTGATATGACATATCCCTGCCTATACCGCCGAGAGAAAAGAGCCATTTATTTTTGCCGAATTGCTTCAGACGTTTTTGCTCGCCGTCGGCGATCAGATTTTGTTCCGCAATGCCGTTATTCATTTTTCACCTCTTAATAAAACAGACCTTATAATTATTTTGGCACATTCCGCGGCTTTTGTAAATAGCAAACTTATTTTCGAGGTTTTTCTATAGAAATCAAATATTGGCAAAAAAAATTCATCAGGATTTTTAATAAATACTTTACAAAATCGGTGGCGAAGTGGTATACTCCCAAATGGTATATCTTTAAATTGGTATTGCAATGCCAACAAGGTAAAAACTCATACTTTCGTCACTCTCATACCCTGTTTGCATGCAACAGGGTATTTTAATTACGGAACGCAGTTCCTGAATTATAAAAAAACAAAAGGAGAGTACAAAATGAGTAACGAAAAAGCCGTATCGCTTGACAAAGTCAAGGTTTGGTTCAGAAATGCCTTCCGCAACGACCACCAAAAGGGCTATCTGCCCGACGAGAGACCGCCACTGTGGAAACTGTTCCTTTATGCAGTCCAGCAGATTATCGTAATGTTCCCCGCTACAGTTTTGGTTGCGCTGATAACCGGTTTTCAGGTTTCGACGACGATATTTGCCAGTGGTCTTGCCACACTCTGTTTCATACTTATTACAGGCAAAAAGGTACCGCTTTATTACGGCTCCAGCTTTGCATATTTGACGGCGGTAGCCAGCCTTATGGCAACCGAAGCCATAGTCAGCCAGCTCAGTCCGGGCGCCCTCGCGCAGCTTGAGGCGTGGAAGATGGGAACGGTCAGCACGCTGCCCGGTGAAGCCATTTCTTACGCGCAGTTCGGTATCATCATGTCGGGCTTTGTATCTATCGCGGCAGGTATTCTCGTCAGGTTCAGCGGCACCAAAGCCGTCGAAAAAATACTGCCTCCTTCCATAACCGGTTCAATTGCCATGGTAATAGGTCTTACCCTTGCGGGCAACGCGCTAGGCGATGCCGCTCCTTCCGCCGCGGCGTTAACTTCGGGCACTGGATGGGCTTTCTGGGTTGTGTCGCTCGTGACGCTCTTTTCTATAGTGCTTTTTTCAAGATATCTCAAAGGATTTATGGGTCAGCTTCCTCTGCTTCTCGGAGCAGTAGTTGGCTGTGTCACTGCCGCCATAATCTTTGGCATAGGGGGCAAGGAATACGACCTATTCCGTCATATAGATTTGAATCTATTGCTTTCGGCGTCTCCGGCGCACACCGCGAACGGTATTCTTGCCGTTCCCGCCTTTACATGGCCAAAGGCTTCTTGGGCAGCGGTAGTTGCCATTATGCCTATCGCAATAGCTACCATTCCCGAATCTACGGCGCATATGTATCAGCTTGATATTTATGTCAACAACGTTGCAGAAATGAAGGGCACCAAGATGAAATACAGTCTTATAAGCAAGTTGTGGATAAACCTTATCGGCGACGGCGTATGCGATATGATTTCCGGTACCGTGGGCGGTCCCGCCGGCACCAATTACGGCGAAAACATCAGCACGATGGCAATCACCAAGGTTTTCTCCACCTCTGTACTTATGCTTGCAGGTATACTTGCTATGGTTATTTCGTTCTTCACCCCGATAATAAGAGTCATATACGGCATTCCCCTGCCTGTCATCGGCGGTTTGGAAATATACTTGTTCGGCGCCATAGCCGCTCAAGGTATAGCTATTATGATAGATAAAAAGGTCGATATGTTCAGCGCCAAGAATATAGCCGTAATAGCCTCTATTATGGTTATCGGTATCGGCGGACAATACGCCTTCGGCGGCAACATCCCGTTCTTTGGACTCGACGTTCCTTGTATTGCCGGCGCCGCCATTTTTGGCATATTCCTCAACGCGCTACTCTCAATCGGCGACAAGAAAAACGCCCAAAAAGAGCAAGCTGAATAACCCTTATTGACAATACACAACGAATTGTATATAATACCCTTTGGAAGGACATTCCAAAGGGTATTATTTTTTTTTCAGGAGGGATTATGGAAAAGAAGAAATTTTCTATCGGAATTTGCGTCATTATATTGACGCTCATTATGAGCGTGGCGCTTGCCGCCTGCTCAACACCCAATGACGATGACAACTATGACGGCAACATAAAAGTTACCCGCGAGATTGCCGAAGATGTTTTGTCAAAGGTAGAATTCGGTGATAAGATGTACTGGACGGAAGGAAATTCGGAGTACGGTTACAACATAAGCAGCGACGGCTTCGTTGTCTATGAAAAAGAGAGTGACGGCGACGAGACTTATTATGGCGGTTCGGGCGAAGATTTCTACAAGGTGATGATATCAAGCCAAGAAAGAAGCTATAAGAGAGTGACAAAATGGGAGGCAATGCTGGTACTGGAGAAAACAAAAGTCGATATGACCGAATCTCTTACCATTATTAAGGACGGTTATCTGGATTCAATGCTTGAAGAACAAAAGGAGTACGGCAGCGATTTCGGAAATCTCATAGTATCAGGCAATGTTTATAAAGAAAAACCGGAGGATGCGCTGCCTCAGTTCGGATCGATTTTGTATTCAATAAAGGTTGTTCAAGGTTATGCGGCATTGGTGGAACTTGAGTTTTCATTTGTCGACAAAAAACTGATGTCAATAACCAATCGCTACGACAGCTCGCTCCAAGGGTATATGGCGGATAATATAAGAAATCCCATGTCGGAAGCGGATAGTATCTCATTCGAATACGGTCGGACTTTGACGATGCCGACAGACAAAGGAACGGATGTCACCAATCCTCAAGCAAAGGTGTCCGTTTACAGAGAAGGCTCGTCCTTGCCCGTACTTTACAACCAGACCAAAGGCGCAAAAATTCAGCTTGGTACGCCTGCGGATGAAGGCACCTTCTTGGGTTGGTTTTATGACGAAAAATATCAGCTTCCTGTTGAGGGTGATTATCAAGTGGGTTTTGAAGATTACTCATTTAGTGCCTATGCAAAATGGCAGGTGCCTGCGATACAAACGCAACTCAACGGCGGAGCATTCGCCGAAGGCTATCAAGACAGTCTCTCAAAGTGTATTTTCGTTAGAGATATAAGAAATATCATTCCTTACAAAAAAGGCTATGCCTTTGAAGGCTGGTACAAGGAAGCGGCGTTTGAAAATGAAGTCGGATACGACGATTACACTCAAATCACCGCCGCCACAACGGTGTATGCCAAATGGCTTCCGCTAGTCAAAATAACGCTGTCCGCCGATGGCATAAGCTACGCTTTGCCTAAAATGATAGGTATCGAAGGCGGCAGAATGTCTATAGACGATATAATTCCGGTAAAAAGAGGAGGGCTTTTCGCAGGTTGGTTCAAAGACAGCGGCTTTCAAACTCCGGTAACGGAAGAAGTTTTTCCGGCTGCCGGCGCAACATATTATGCAAAATTCGATAACGCCATCTGTGTCGACATAAATTTCGAAAATGCCTCGTTGACGATTGACCTAGACAAGTATATCAATATTCCTCTTGCCGAAAGCGAGGAATACGGCTTTGAAGAGTTTCTTTATGAGATTACCGAAGGTTATCCAGGCGGTTCAAACGGAATGGGCGAAGGCTTTGACGGTTGGTATACCGACAGCGCGCTTACACAGCCTCTGACGGCGTATCCCACAAGCAACATTACCGTATATCCGAAAATCGCGCCATTAAGCTATTTCTTAATTGATGCCGGAGAGGGCGCAACGACAGACGGCTACACCGATGAAACGTTATGCATAAACGCCATGAAATGGGGACTAACACCTATTTCAGACATTCTTTCGGATATTTCAGCCTATCTTATACCGCCCGAAGGAAAGCAATTTTCCGGATGGTACGCCGATGCCGCGTTGACAACGCCGTATGAGCCTACGCAGTATCCTACGCAGGATACTACTATCTATGCGGGGTATGTTACAATAGTATAAATCGGTAAAACACAATTTTAGGCTAAAGGCTGTTTGAAAGAACAGCCTTTTTTTAACGAAAAAAAACGAGAACGAAAAATTGTGGATTAGATTTCTCCGCTTCGTTACACTTCGGTCGAAATGACATACGATAATGTCATCCCGACTGTAACTGAGAGATCTCATCCATTAACGATAAACGAGAAACGAAAAACGAGAAACGTAAAATTATGGATTGGATTTTCTCCGCTTCACATTGGTAGAAATGACATACGATAATGTCATCCCGACTGTAACGGAGGGCTCTCATCCATAATATAGAAAATCATTTTTGAAAAACATTTGACAAGCGTTTGGCATAGTATTATTATATATATGAACAGTTGTTCAAATGTTCAGACAATTAGGAGGCGATATGAAAATTCAAGACATCGAAATGTGTGATAGCGAATTTGTCCATACCGAGGCAGTCGGCGGCATAAAAGAGAAGATGCCCGCGGAAGAGAGTTTTTATGACTTGGCGGACTTATTCAAGGTCTTTGGCGACTCGACGCGGATAAAAATCCTTTGGGCGCTGGAAAATGCCGAAATGTGCGTATGTGACATTTCTGCGGCGCTTGCCATGACGCAATCGGCTATTTCACACCAACTGCGCATTTTAAAGCAAGCCAATCTGGTAAAAAACCGCAGAGACGGCAAAGCCGTCTATTATTCGCTCAGCGACTCGCATGTCAAACTGATAATTGACCAAGGTCTTGACCACATAAACGAATAAAAACTAGGAGATATTATTATGAAATATACATATAGACTGGAGGGTCTTGATTGCGCAAACTGCGCGGCAAAAATAGAGAAAGCAGTGGGAAAACTTAGCGGTGTGCGGGAGGCAACGTTGAGTTTTATTACGCAGAAGCTTTATATAGACGCCGATGAAATCGCTATGCCCGAAATAATTTTACAAACGGAAAAAATTATAAAAAAACTCGAGCCCGACGTAACCGTAAAAAGGTTCTGATTATGAAAAGACGCAAAATACAGATTGCCGCAGGCGGAGCATTGCTACTTATTGCCGTGCTTGTCAATATAAAATACGAATGGTCGCGTCTGGCGCTTTTTATCGTAGCATACCTCATTGTTGGCTGGGATGTGGTGCTACGCGCCGCAAAGAACGTTTTGAAAGGCAGAGTATTTGACGAGAACTTTCTTATGAGCGTTGCCACAATAGGCACTTTTTTTATTGCGCAATACGCCGAGGGCGTTGCGGTTATGCTATTTTATCAGGTAGGGGAGTTGTTTCAGCTCTTTGCCGTGGCAAAATCCAGAAAGTCAATAGCAGGGCTTATGGATATCCGTCCCGATTATGCCAATGTCGAGAAGGCAGGCGAGCTGATAAGGACAAAACCAGAAGAGGTGCGCCCGGGTGATATTATAGTCATAAAACCCGGTGAAAGGATACCTCTGGACGCTGTTGTGGTTGACGGAAACTCATTTTTGGATACATCTGCTTTGACAGGAGAGGCGCTTCCTAGAGAGGTTGCTCCCGATAGCGAGCTTCTCAGCGGCTGCATAAACCTCAGCGGCGTTTTGACGGCGCGGGTGACGAAGGAATACGGGCAGTCAACTGTCAGCAAAATTCTGGACCTTGTAGAGAACGCCGCCGCCAAGAAATCCCAATCCGAAAGGTTCATTACCAAGTTCGCAAGGTATTATACGCCCGCCGTCGTAATAATAGCCGCGGCGCTTGCCGTGGCTCCGCCCCTCATTTTTCAGCAAGGCTTTGACATTTGGGTATACAGGGCGTTGTCATTTCTCGTGGTCTCGTGTCCCTGCGCTTTGGTAATTTCCATTCCGCTGAGCTTTTTCGGCGGCATCGGCGGCGCATCAAGGCGGGGCATATTAATAAAAGGCGGCAATTATCTCGAGGCTCTTGCAAAAACCGAGATTATGGTTTTTGACAAAACCGGAACTTTGACAAAAGGAGTTTTTGAGGTGCAAAAAATCTTCGCCGTGGGTATGCCCGAAAGCGCCGTGCTGGAGCTTGCGGCATATGCCGAAAGCTTCTCCGGACATCCCATATCGCTGTCGCTAAAAGAAGCCTACGGGCGGCAATTGACCGGCGGTCGGGTGACGCGCGCCGAGGATATCGCAGGGTACGGGGTATCAGCCATCGTTGACGGCAGGGAGGTGTTCGCCGGCAGCGCCGCGCTAATGCAAAAGCTTAACGTACCTTACACAGAAGGCGACAGCGTCGGCACGGTAGTACACGTAGCCGTTGACAAAAAGTACGCAGGGCATATTGTCATATCTGACGAGTTGAAAAGCGACGCCGCGCAAGCGGTAAAGGAATTGAAAAGCAGCATAAAACATACTGTTATGCTTACGGGCGACAACGAGTATGCGGCGAAGAAAGTTGCCGAAGAACTCGGAATTGAAAAGGTGTATTCCGGATTGCTGCCCGGAGACAAGGTAAGAAAGATGGAGGAACTGTTTGCTCTCAAATCCGCAAAAGGTAAAATTGCATTTGCCGGAGACGGCATAAATGACGCGCCCGTGCTGGCGCGCGCCGATATCGGCATTGCTATGGGAGCTCTCGGCTCGGATGCGGCTATAGAGGCGGCAGACGTCGTCATCATGACAGACGAGCCGTCGAAGATTCCCGAGGCAATACGCATATCAAAAAAGACCCTGCGCATAGCGTATCAAAATATAATACTAGCAATAGGCATAAAAACAGCAGTGCTCGTACTCAGCGCGCTGGGCATTACTACCATGTGGGCGGCTATCTTTGCCGATGTGGGTGTGACCATAATCGCCGTGCTGAACGCGTTCAGAGCGTTGATAATCAAAAAGGGCATACAAAAAAATGTATCCGTGAGAAGCGCCGTTTGATGCTCTTTCGATGCAAGAACGCAGGTTATTTTTTGGCTTTTCTTATATAAATAAAGTATATTGAAGTCATAAGGGATATAGTTATAAGCGCGGCGACAAGCGCAAGCAATGCAATTACGCCTTCCCAGGTATGCTTGTTGTCAAGTCGGTCAATGGCGTTATTTAGCGCAAGTACAGCATCGTCTACGGCTTGCTGTTCGGAGTATGCGAGGGACTGTTCAATACTGAGGGTCTGTAGCTTTGTCAGCGCGGCTTTGTATTGAGCCCAGCTTTCTTTCGTATACAGTTTCTCGTCGAGACTAAACGCATTCAGCGTGGCAAGCAGGCGCATAGCTTGCGTATAGTCGGCGTAACCGACAGAGATATTCGAGACTTCTTGCGTAGGTGTTATGCCGGCTTTCAAAGAGAAATCGGCGTCTCTGCCGAATGCCTCAAACGGCGAAAACAGCTTGCCGCCCGAAAGTACGTAGCTGTCGCCGCTGATTATGGGAAAATAATACTGAATAACCTCGTTGCCATAATGGTACCAGTCAAAAAAGGCTGTATCCATGCCGAATTTTATCGGCGCGCCGCTTGAGGCGACCTTCATAACCAGGGCGCCTTTTCCTTCGGGAAGAATGATATCGTCGGTAATTTTTATGGTTACATAGCCGTCGTGGGGGATGACGCCGCTTTCGAGCAGTCGCATAAGATTATAATCAGCGGGTATGCCGCCGTCAGAATCTACGCCGGAATAATATACTTCGTACGCGCCGCCTTTGCCGTTTGCCGTTTCAAAAGTTATGTAATCCAGCTTGCTTCGGCTTCCGTCGCCGAAATCAAAGATGTTTGCTACGGCATAAGATGCGGCGTCAACCGTAGCTTTGGGCGCGTAATGGTTCGCCGCGCCGAATTCGTCAAGCTGGTATGAAACCGAAGTGTCGGAAGTGTTGATGCCGGTCACGGCGTATGCGCGTGAGTCCGGCAGTAAATTGTAAAGTGAGGCGTCCTCGTACGAAATCCATATCAAGCCGCAAAAATCATAAGCGCCTTGCCCTTGAAAAGTGCGAACGCCCTCTCCCCAGCTGTTCTTAACCAGCCAGGCGCCGTCGTTTTTGGGCAAGAACAAAGCGTTTACTTCTTCATCGGACATCGCCTTGAAAGCTGCCAAGCTTTCGACGTTCCACAAATCCAAATACAACTCCAGCTTCGGCGGCAATTCTGCCTCGAGATCCTCCAGCTGCGCCGTAAGGTTTGCGCGGTCGATGCTGAAATTGTCTTTAGAGAAGCTATCGTCAAAACCTACTACGCTCATGGCGTGCGCGCCCATTTCGGGCATCATTTTTGTCGAGGCTATCGTATAGGAGTACCTTCCGTCGCCGTTCTGTACTATGTTCGCCTTGTATGAGTCCACTGCGCAGTTCAGGGTCATGGCGCCGTAGCTCATAATGCCTCTTTTGAGATTTTCTACCGTGGGAACTACCGAAACGATGTCGGTAACCTTAAAAAATGACTGCAATTCGTCGAAATTTTCGGCAGGTTCTCCATCTAGTTCGCTGAAATAAGGTACGTCGCTTTCCTTAAGCGCGCCGCGACCGGAGGTGAGATACCCCCAAACGAGTTCTTCAAAGCCGCCTTCCATCATTGGGTCATTGACTGTGCGGTTGGGTCCGTAGCCTTGCGCCCCGCAGGTATCGCAAACAAAAATCAAGTCC
>JAQVME010000144.1 GCA_028703745.1 Clostridia bacterium | reverse complement strand
CATTGTTCTCGCTCTTTCGGGCGCTGTGAACGGTATTCCGGGCTTTGGGCAGATACTTTCGCGTGCAATGCTCGTGCTTGAAATAGGGCTGAGTGTTTTTTATCTCAAGTTCATTAACAACGAAAAGACAGACTACATGGATGTCTTCTTCTCCTTTACTTTCAAGGATTTGAACAAATACCTCAACCATCTCGGTACTATGCTTGCGCGTATGCTGCTCATCGTGCTATGGATGCTGCTGTTTATTATTCCCGGCATCATAAAAGCTATCGCATATTCCCAGGTCACGTATATAAAAGCCGAAAACCCCGACATGGACATTATGGAATGCCTGAAAGAGAGCCAACGGCTTATGGACGGTCACAAGATGGAATACTTCGTTATGCAACTCAGCTTCATCGGCTGGTTCTTGCTCATCTGTATCACCTTTGGTCTTGCGGCAATATACGTGCTTCCCTATCACGCTACTACTATGGCGCTGTACTACCGCGCGCTTACTCCCCAAATAGAAATAATCGCCCCCAAAGAATAACGGGCGAAAAAAACGATAACAGAAGGGTCGCGACTTTGCGGCCCTTCGTCTTTTATATGATAATTTAAGAAGTTTTCTCTAATAACGACCATTTGCTTTCACGAGTTTCATATATATGTTATAATGAACCTTATGAATGAAGCAATCCCCGTGAAATCTCAGAAAACAAAAATAAACCGCGCCCTAACCTATGAAGAGGAGTTGGCAAATTCCGTCACGCACGGTATTTCAGCGGTGTGTGTACTGGTCTTTATGCCTATAATCGCCGTCTTTATGCAAAAAACAGGCTCCGACTTCAAGGATATTATCGGCGTTATGGTCTTTTTGTTCAGCATCTTTCTTATGTTTCTCATGTCGACGATATACCACGCCGCAAAGCCCGAGACCGCACAGAAAGTGCTTTGGCGTAAGATGGACCATATCTTCATTTTTGTGGCTATTGCAGGCTCCAGCACTCCGCTTGCGCTTTCCTTCATCTGGAATATTCCGGTTTACGGCAAGCCGCTTTGCGTGACGCTTCTTTGCGCGCAATGGCTTATGGTAATAGCCGGCGCCCTTTTCAAGGCGCTGTCAAAAAGAACAAAACTTACTGTCACGCTTCCTATATATATGGCTATGGGCTGGATGCTGGTTTTTATATTCCCTCTTTTCATAAGATACGACCGCTTTCCGTTGTTCTTTTCCATACTTGTCGGCGGGCTTTTCTATACTCTGGGCGTCATCGCCTTCGCCTTCAAACACATAAAATATTCTCATACGCTGTGGCATTTTTTTGTTACCTTCGGCGCGCTGGCGCATATAGTGGGAATCTGTTTTTTCTTAATTTAACGCCCTCTTTTTGAGATGTCCCGATACGCTGCTTATCAAAGTCATATCAACTCTTCTGTTTTCCGTATCTGCGCTCTTTATCGACACCTCGACTTCGTCGCTTATTTGAAAGGAATATTTTGTGCCGGTAATGCGGTAATTTTTTTCGTCTGTTTCGTATCTGTCCTTCGGTAGCTCGTCAATACTGACAAAGCCCTCTACCGTGTTGTCCAGCATAACGAATATGCCGGAATTGACTATGCCGCTTACGACGCCTTTGAAATTCTCGCCTATATGCTTGGTCATAAATAGCGCCTTATAATAGTCGTCGATATCCCTTTCCGCGCGTTCGGCGGCAATTTCTCTTTCCGAAGATTTTGTCGACGCTTCCTCGCAGTAGGTCTTAAACTTCGCTATGAAGGTATCGCTTGTTTGCTTGTTTATTATTGCCTTGAGCACCCTGTGAACCATAAGATCGGGATACCGCCTTATGGGCGAGGTGAAGTGGCAATAGTCGTCGAGGCTCAGCCCGAAATGCCCTGAATTCACCGTAGTATATTTTGCCTTCTGCATTGAGCGCAGCATTATTTTATTGACAACGCGCTCAACCTTGCTGCCCTTTACTCTTTCCAAAAGGTCGCTGAAAGCCTTCGGCGAAATGCCTTTTGACAAATCCATACTGTAGCCCAGTCCTTTTATGAACTGCAGGAAAGCCGCCAGCTTCTGTTCATTGACAGGCTCGTGCACACGATAGACGCAGGGCAGGTTTTTTTTGCTAATAAATGCGGCTACCGCCTCGTTTGCCGTAATCATGAATTGCTCGATAATATTGTTGCTTACTTCATATGGATATGGATATACGTCTATTACTTCGCCTTTATCGTCGAGTATTATTTTGCTTTCGTGCGAAATAAAATTTATGGAGCCGTTTTTGTTGCGCTTTTTTGTGATAATGGTTGCAAGCTCGTCGGCAACTTGAATTAGCGGCAAGATTTTGCCGTATTTTTCGCCCAGCTTTGTATCTCCGTTCAAAATCTTAGTGACATCGGAATAGGTCATGCGAAAATCAGAACGTGTCAGAGATTCATAAAATGCCGCTTGAACAACCTCCCCCTCTCCGTTCAAATCCATTTCTGCCGTGACGGTGAGTTTGTCTTCATCGGGACGGAGCGAGCACACACCGTTGCTTATACTTTCAGGAAGCATGGGGAATACCGATTCGGGGAAATACACGCTGGTGCCTCTGTCAAGCGCCTCACGGTCAATAATGCCGCCGCCTTTAACATAGTGCGACACGTCGGCAATATGCACGTAGAGCTTATAGCCGTGCGCAGTCTTTTTGACACTGATAGCGTCGTCAAAATCCTTGGCGTCGTCTCCGTCAATGGTAATTGTCTGAAGTTCGCGTATGTCGGTTCTATCGACAGAAGCATACGCTATTTTCTCCGCCGCGCGGAGTACCTCCTCGGGGAACTGCTCGCTGAAGCCATAATTCCGAAGAATAGCCAGGACTTCAGTATTTCTCTCGCCTTTCTTGCCTAGCACCTCAATGATTTCGCCGTACGGCTTATTTGTGGAGCCGTCTATTTTTACACTGATAACTACCTTTTCACCGGCTTTCGCGCCGCTGAGTTTATCTTCGTGAATAAAAACATCCTTGAAATAACAATCGTCATCAGGCTGAACAAAATAATACACGCCGCTGCGAAAAAGTATGCCGACAAGCTGCGTAACGCCGCGGTTAACCACCTCGGTTACTATGCCCTCGCTGTCTCCTACCAGTCTTGCATGCACAGTATCGCCATGCATTGCGCCGTTCAAAGCTTTGTTGGGAATAAAAATGTCCTCACCTTTGTCTTCCCGAATAAGAAAAGCAAAGCCGCGTTTATTTCCCTTTAGCTCGCCTTTCAATAGATTTGTTGCCGAGTATGCCGCAAGTCTGCCGTTACCGTTGTCGACAACGCTATGGTTCTTCTTCAGCCTTTTCAAAGCCTTCTCGAGTTCCTTCTTGTCCGTTCGGGAGACAAACCCTAATTTGCGCTCCAGCTCGCCAAGGGTTAAGCCCCTGTTGCCCGCCGCTGAAATTTGTTGTAAAATTCTTTCGTAAAATGTCATATTTCCGCCTTTGTATCTTATTTATCTATAATATATTGTTTGCCGTTTACGCTACAATAATAACATCCCTGGAAAGATTTAACAAGTTTATCAGACCATTATAAAGCATCCAGCAGAATTTTCAACCCGATAGCAATAAGTATTGCGCCTCCGAGCATTTCTGAATAGCTTTTGAAGATACGATTGAGCTTGTTTCCTAACAACGCGCCGAAAAACGACAATACAAAAGCAAAGACTCCTATAACAATGGTTGGAGCAAGTATACCTGCATTTATTGCCGACATTCCCACTCCCGCTACCAGCGCGTCAATGCTTGTTGCTACAGCAAGCGCAGTCATATTCCGCCATTGCAGTATTTCGTTTTGAGTTTTGCATATATGGCTATCCTTTTTATTTAAGCTTTCAAAGATCATATTCACGCCGATAAGCGTCAATAGCGCGAAAGCTACCCAATGTCCCCAAACATTTAGATAAACGGCAAAGGCTCTGCCTGCCAGCCAGCCAAAGAAGGTCATAGCCGCTTGAAATCCGCCGAAGTATGCGCCAAAAAGCAGAGCATTAGACCGCTTTATATTTTTTATTGCAGCGCCGTTTGCTATAGCTACCGCGAATGCATCCATAGCCAAGGCGAAAGCAATAACAATTATTTCATAAATACCCATAACGGTATAATATACAACAGAATAAAAAAAGATATGCCATTTAACGAAAAAAACGAAAAACACTCAACGATAAACGATAAACTATGGATGAGATTTCTCCACTTCGGTCGAAATGACAGTACATTTTCGGTCTAAGTGACAGTACATTTTCGGTCGAAATGACAGTACATTATGTCATCCCGAGTGTAGCCGAGGGATCTCATCCGAAAAAAACGAAAAACACTCAACGATTTTGATTGCACTTCTGTGCTTCGTTATAAAAAAGCGCCTCCGTTTGGAAGGCGCTTTCTTATGGCATTATGTTTCTGTATTGTTTATCTCTTTACGGCGAAGACTGTGATTAAATCCTGTAGCCGTACTGTTGAGTAGACGTGGTGCCGTTGATGACGACGAGGGCGGAGGCTTCGATTTCGTTTTGGAAGACCATGCCCGTGCTGAGGACGGCGCCTGCGATGGTGCCGGCGGTTACCGAGCCGCCGT
>JAQVME010000143.1 GCA_028703745.1 Clostridia bacterium | reverse complement strand
ACAAACAGCTGGGATATATACTTTTTGAAAAGCTGCAGCTTCCGACACAAAAGAAGAACAAGACCGGCTTTTCTGTGTCCGCGGAGGTGCTTGAGGAGATAGAGCATCCGATAGTTGAATCGCTGTTGCGTTACCGCCAGCTTATGAAATTAAAAAGCACATATCTTGACGGCATGAAAGCCGTTATGAATATGGCGACGGGCAGAGTGCATACCTCCTTCAAACAATGCCAGACGACGACGGGCAGACTGTCCTCCACTGAGCCAAACTTACAGAACATACCCATACGGCGTACGGAGGGCAAAGAAATACGGAAGATGTTTATTGCCAGTCCGGGTTGCTTGATAGTATCCGCCGACTACTCACAAATAGAACTGCGCCTTCTTGCGCATTTTTCGGGCGACCCCAACATAATAGAAGCCTACAAGAACGCCGAGGACATTCACAAGCTAACGGCAAGCAAGATTTACAACGTGCCGCTTGACGAGGTGACCGAGGAGATGAGAAGCGCGTCGAAGGCCGTAAACTTCGGCATAATTTACGGTATTAGCAGCTTCGGACTTTCAAGGAATCTTTCTATCCCCAGAGTCAAGGCAAAAAGGTATATAGACGAGTATTTCAAGACCTATCCGTCAATAAAAGACTATATGGAAAGCAATGTCGAATTGGCAGAGAAGCAGGGCTATTTGAAGACTTTTATGGGAAGAATACGTCATTTCCCCGAATTGAAGTCACCGAATTATGCTATCAGGGCGTTCGGGAAGAGAGCGGCTATGAATATGCCCTTGCAGGGCAGCGCCTCTGACTTAATAAAAATTGCCATGCTAAAAGTCAACGCCGCGCTCAAAGAAGGCGGCTACAAGGCAAAAATGATTTTGCAGGTGCACGACGAGTTGATAATTGACGCGCCCGAGAACGAGGCGCAGCAGGTTATGCTGCTACTAAAAAAATGTATGGAAGAAGCCGTACCGCTTAGGATTCCCATGCTGGCGAATGTCAGCGCGGGGCACAATTGGTACGAAGCGAAATAAGGAGAAAAAAATATGTTAATAGCAATTACAGGCGGAGTAGGCAGCGGCAAGTCAGCCGTAATGGACATCATCAAATCATTTGACGCCAACATATTGAGCGCAGATGAAATCAATGACGAGCTAATGAAAAAGCAGGAGTATATCACAAAGATAGACAAAATGTTTAAGGGCGTAGTAAAAGACGGCGCTATAGACAGGTTGCAGCTGGGAAAGCGTGTTTTTTATGACGCCAAAGCCATAAAACAGCTTAACGAACTGGCGCACCCTATTATTATCGAGGAAATAAAGAAACGCGTTAAGTCTTTTGACGGCGCGGTGTTTATTGAGGTACCGCTGCTTGTAGAAACAAATATGCAGGATATGTTCGACAAGATATGGCTGGTCAAGGCCGGCAACGAGCTGCGCATAAAAAGAATATTGATGCGTGATTCGGTGAGCGAGGAATACGCAAAAAAGATTATGGCAAGCCAGGTCACCGACAAAATAAGAATGCAATACGCCACCGATATTATCGAGAACAACGGCGACGAAAACACGCTATACAACAGAGTAGAGGAGCTTTATAAGAGCCTTTATGATTGATGATCCGACAATTCTGCACGTAGATATAAACAATTTTTTTGCCTCCGTGTCGATACTTCTCAATCCCGAACTGAAGGGCAAGCCCGTTGTCGTTTGCGGTGACGTCGAGAAAAGACACGGCATAGTGCTTGCAAAAAGTGAGCAAGCCAAGAAGGCAGGCATAAAAACCGCCGAAACAGTATGGTCCGCCAAACAAAAGGTACCGGGGCTTATACTAGTACCTCCCGATTACAAAAAGTATTCCGAATATTCACGCAAGGTTTATGAAATTTTTACGCGCTTCACCCCTGACGTGGAGAGCTTTGGCATGGACGAAAGCTGGCTGGACGTCACAGGCTGCGAAAAGCTGTGGGGCAACGGCGAGCAAACGGCGCAAAAAATCAAGGATATCATAAGGCAGGAGACGGGATTGACGGTCTCGATCGGTGTCTCCTTTACAAAGGTATTCGCTAAGCTGGGTAGCGACATGAAAAAGCCCGACGCCATAACCGTCATTTCAAGAGAAAACTATAAGGATAAGGTCTGGCCGCTAAAGGTGTCGGAAATGCTTTTTGTAGGCAGACACACCGAAGAGAAGCTGAACGCTATGGGTATTTTCACCATTGGAGATTTGGCTAGGTGTGGAAAAGGCGAGCTAAAAAGCCGCTTCGGCAAGACGGGTGAAAAAATCCATAGCTATGCCAACGGAACGGACGGCGAAAAGGTTGAGTCCTATACTCATATTCATATTCCAGAAAGCGTAGGAAACGGCACCACTACCGTCGAAGATGTGACGAACATCAAGGACGCTTCAAGTGTGATTTTTGCTCTCAGCGAGGTCATAGCCTTCAGATTGCGCGCCTACGGGTTGACTGCCTCAGGCGTCTCGCTTGATATGCGTGACAATACGCTCAACTCCTTTTGCCGTCAAGCGAGGTTTGATTTTGCCTCGGACAGCGCCTTTGATATTGCCACATTGGCGATAAGTGTTCTAAAAAGCAATTACGACTTTTCTTCGCGTCCGCCGCTTCGCACAATTACCGTAGCCGCCGGCGGACTAAAAAGCCGTGAAAACGTGCAGCAAAGTCTGTTCGACGAGGAAATATACAAAAACAGTAAGCTGGAGTCCAGCATTGACGAGTTGCGGCGCAAATACGGCTTCGGTGTTCTTCGTCGCGGCGTGACAATAAATTCGGTATTCAGTTGTGATGCAAGAGAGATAGAAGACGAGTTTATTCCTTTCGGCAAAACGATTTCGCCAAGTACGGACGACAATTAAATCAAAAAAAGTACCACCACTTGATTCAACTAACAGTATAAATAAACGCTCTATGCCAAAAATAGGTATAGGGCGTTTTTGCTTTTGAGGGAGTCATGCGAAAGGAATTTGTCGAAAGGGAAGAGATATGCTTCCCCATAAAGAGATATGAGGAGACAAAAAACGGTGAAGAACAAGGAATATCTAAAAACTGTTAAATCTGAGATGCCGCCGTCCCGCCATGTCAAGACCATGGTAAGGGCATTTATTGTCGGCGGTTTGATATGTTGCATAGGGCAGGGTATCAGCGACCTGCTTAAGCTGGCTTTCCCCGCAATGGATAAGCAAGTCAACCAACAATTCACCGTGCTGATAATAATTGCCGTAACGGGCATATTGACAGGCTTCGGAGTGTATGACAACATAGGCAAGTTCGGCGGCGCCGGCTCGATTATTCCCATTACGGGTTTTGCCAATTCCGTCGTTGCGCCGGCAATAGAATTCAAAAGAGAGGGTTATATTTTCGGACTTTGCGCGAATATGTTCACAATAGCCGGACCCGTAATTGTATTTGGTGTGGTTTCTTCTATTATTGTAGGATTGATATATTTAATCATCGGGGGAGTATAAGTGATAAACCGTACGATATTTTTTACCGGCGGCGTGGGCATTGCCGATACTACGACCATAGCCGGACCCAAGGAAGGCGAAGGTCCTTTGGCAAAGTATTTTGACACCATTCTCGAAGACGATTTGCTGGGGCAAAAAAGCTATGAGAAGGCCGAAACCAAAATCCATATAGCGGCTATACGCCACATGCTTAATAAAACCAGTATGACGGCAAAGGACATAGACTGCGTGTTTGCAGGAGATTTGCTTGACGAAATGATAGTGTCAAGTCTGGCTCTGAGAGAATTCAATATACCCTTCATCGGGCTTTATAATGCGTGCGCGAGCTTTGCAGAGGCATTGATTGTCGGCTCGTCGATGATTAGCGGCGGACTCATGGACAGAGTTATATGCTCGACATCCAGCCATTTTTCCACGGCGGAAAGGCAATACCGCTTTCCCCTGGAACTGGGCTCTCAACGCACGCCGCTGTCGCAATGGACGGTAACCGGCGCAGGTTGCACTATGTTGGAAAAATATCAAAAACATAAGGTAAAAATAACCTGCGCTACTTTGGGCAAGGTGGTTGACTACGGTGTAAAGGACGCCAACGATATGGGCGCGGCTATGCTGCCTGCGGCTATGGATACTATAAAAACACATTTCCGAGATACGCAGCGCAAACCGTCGTATTACGATATGATTGCCACGGGTGACTTGGGAGATGCCGGAGGCAGATTGCTGCGCAAGCTGATAAAGGAAGAGGGAATAGATATCGACTCGCAGCATCAGGACTGCGGAGAACTTATTTTCAACAGGGAATGGCAGGACGTCGGGCAGGGTGGTAGCGGTACTGCGTGTTCAAATATAGTTTTTAATTCGTATATTTATCAACAAATGCTTGAAGGAAAGATAAAAAAGCTGTTGCTTGTGCCTACGGGCGCGTTGGTTTCAAAAACGGCGTCACTTCAAGGCGAAACTATCCCCGGAATAGCTCACGCCATATGTATGGAGAGGGTATAATATGTTTTTAGATTACGTATGGGTTTTTATTTTGGGCGGCGCGGTGTGCTTGATAGGTCAAGTACTGATAAATTTGACAAAGATGTCTGCGGCAAGAATACTGGTGATTTTTTTGTTGCTAGGCGTGTTGCTTGAGGCCATCGGCGTATTCGAGC
>JAQVME010000142.1 GCA_028703745.1 Clostridia bacterium | reverse complement strand
AATATTGTATATTTGGCAAATTCCCATGCCGTTGGATTCTTTGAGAAAAATTCTTTCGCCCTTGTCATATTGTCATTCTCCTAGGTACATTATAAAGGTCTTGCCCCACCCCGTCAAGCCTTGATTCTTAAAGCAGTTGCGTATAGCAAAACAAGCAAGCATTATTGAAGAAGGTCACAGGCAGTTATTATGCTGAGGAAGTTGGGCTTTTGGCGCTATGCCTTTTTGTGTCCTTTGCCCGTTAATTGACAATAAAAAACCGCAAGCATTCACTTACGGTTTTTTTTGAAACTTTATTTATCTTTTTTATTTATCTTTTGTTTTTTGATTTGGCAAGCTTTCTGGCGTTTTTTATTCCGCCCACTTCCTTAAACATTTCATTTATCTTTACGGCTTCAATTTGCCTTGAATTTAACACTTCATATTTGGCTTCTTTTTTTAGCTTTTCATAACTTTGAAGTCTGTCTGCCGAAATTTTGCCTTCAGCGATTGCTTTTTGCACGGCACAACCGGGTTCGCTTTTGTGACAGCAATCGTGATATTTACATTTTGTTGCCAGCTCGTCAATATCTGCAAAGGTTTTTGATAAGTCGGCACGTTCTAATCCCATTTCTCTCATTCCGGGCGTATCAATTACCATGCCGCCGTTTTCAAGCCGAATAAGCTCACGGCGAGTTGTTGTATGTCTGCCCTTGTCATCATTACTTAGCACGTTGGTTTTTATTCTGTTTTCGCCAATCAAGCAATTAATAAGGGTGGATTTTCCCACACCGGACGAGCCTATAAAGGCAATTGTCAACCCTTCCTTAATATAGGCTAATATCTGCTTATAGCCTTCTTCACGACTGCTTGAGGTTACAAGTACGTCCACACCGATTGCAACGCTGTTTACTTCAGCGAGTTTTTGGCAAATGTCCTCGCACAGATCAGACTTTGTCAGCACTATTACAGGTACTGCTCCGCTATCCCACGCTATCGACAAGTACCGTTCCAGCCGCCGAAGGTTAAAGTCATTATTCAACGACATACAAATAAAGACAGTGTCGATATTAGTTGCTATAATTTGGCTGTCGTTTGATGTCCCTGCCGCTTTTCTTACAAACGCACTTTTTCGGCTAAGCACATGGTGAATAATCGCGTTGCCGTGTGAATTTGTACTTCGGTCAATCATTACATAATCCCCGACCGCCGGATAATCCGATAATCTTTTTACTTCAAAGCGGAACTTGCCGGAAACCTCTGCCGTTAGTTCGTTGTCTTCATACATTACCTTGTATAAATCTTTGTATTGTGAATAAACCCTTACTACATACAAGTCCGGGTACAAGGCGGATTCAGCCAAAATTTCATGGCTAATTCCTACCTTTTTTATATCAGTTTTTTTCAATTTATTAATCCTCCTAAAGTCATTTTTTATTAAAACTTTCGGGAGGCTATAGCATAAATTATTTTACGCAAACCTCCCGGTTTGCAACAATCTCCACTATATAATTTTTAAGCATAAAAAAAATCTCCTTTCTTTATTTTGATAAAATTATTTTAGCATTTTTGCTATAGAAAAACAATCATTTACTTTTATTAATATGTTGTTTCAGTTGCTTTGGCTATTATTTATCAAACGTCATTTCGACCGAAGCGGAGAAATCTAAATCCTTGTACGTAATTTGGATGAGATCCCTCGGCTCACGCTCGGGATGACATTTAATAAAGCATATAATCGGAGCGGAGAGTTAGGGATTCGCTCCGCTTGAATGCTAGCTGTGCATCTTGTAAATGCCTTGCTTAACAGTTTTCTCATACGTACTGCTCGTTATTCTACGCTATCACGCCGGAGCGGATTGACAGTCCGCGGGACTGTTCTCTGGTCTGCCCTCCCTCGTCACACGCATAGCTAGCTATGCTATCGCTCCTCACGAGCTTTGGCTACGGACAGTCACACCGGACTGTCCGCTTAACGCGTCGCTCCCCTTCGAATCCTTACTAGTTTTTGACAAGCAAAAAAAGGGCATTGAGCCCTCTTTTTGCTTATGGCGGAGAGTTAGGGATTCGCTCCGCTTGGGCTATTATCGTGTTCTCATTCGTAGTTTGGCTGGAAGTATGAGAGCTTGCATATGCTGTCATTGCCCTGCGCTATCACGCCGGAGCAGGGTCGAAGGCATACCATGCCTTCGACTTTACCTGCTCGTTCGAATCCACTCTCCGCCATATAGCAAAAGGCAGGCTTTCGCCTGCCTTTTGCTATATGGCGGAGAGTTAGGGATTCGAACCCCAGGAGGCTTTCACCTCAACGGTTTTCAAGACCGCCGCATTCGACCGCTCTGCCAACTCTCCATATTTTTGCGGCAGTCTTAATTATCTACAAAAAGTCCGCCGTTGTCAAATACTTTTGCACTGTTTTGCGCTGTGATACTACTCAAAGGTGTTTTCGGCTATCAAACGATGCTTCAAATCATACAGCTTGTCGCTCAAATCCACTTTGTATATATGCGGATTTATCAAGCGGCGGTACTCCTCCCAAAACTCGCTCAGCACCTTCAAGGCGTACTCGGCTATATCTTTGAGCGGCGGCGAAGTATAAACCTGCTTTCCGCCGATAAATATATCGGTCATCAGATTGCGCATGGTGTATTTTGTAAAAGTCGTTTTCTTCCAAGTATCCACGGGATGAAAAATAGTCAACGGCTTCGTCTCGTCAAAAACCTCGTCCTTCAAGCATATGAGGTCGGCTACCGCCATATTCTCATGGTCATAGATGCGGTAAGTGGTTTTTAATCCGGGATTGGTAATCTTATCTTGGGTGTCCGAAATCTTTATTTTGGGCTCCCATATCCCGTTTTCTTCTATCGCGGCAAGCTTGTAAACACCGCCTAGCGCGGGATTGGGCGCAGACGTAATCAGCTTTGTACCTATACCCCAGATGTCTATTCTGGCGCCCTGCTGATGCAGTGAAGAAAGTATGTTCTCATCGATGTCGCCCGAAGCGACTATCTTTACGCCGGGATAACCCGCCTCATCAAGCATCTTTCTGGCGCGCTTCGAAAGGTAAGCTATGTCGCCGCTGTCCAGCCTTATGCCCCACGGCTCGTAGCCCTTTTTGCGAAGCTCGTCGAATACCTTTATGGCGTTGGGAACGCCCGAACGCAAAGTATCATATGTGTCGACAAGCAACAAACAGCTTGACGGATAGGTGTCTGCATAAGCCCTGAATGATTCAATCTCGCTCGGAAAGCTCATCACCCAACTGTGCGCGTGCGTACCTGCTACTTTTATGCCGAACATTTGTCCGGCGAGCACGTTCGAGGTGGACGAGCAGCCGCCGATTATTGACGCTCTGGAGCCGTATATTCCCGCGTCGGGACCCTGCGCCCTGCGCAAGCCGAATTCCATAACGGCGCCCTTCGCCTCCTGCGAAATCTTCGTCGCTTTCGTGGCAATAAGCGTCTGATGGTTTATGATATTCAATAGCGCTGTCTCCAGCAGCTGCGCTTGGAAAAGCGGCGCTTTTACGGTCAATATGGGTTCGTTCGGAAAAATGAATTCACCTTCGCGTACGGCGTATATGTCGCCGGTAAACTTGAAATCCTTTATGGCGGCAAAAAACCTTTCTCCAAAGATTTTTAGTCCGCGAAGGTAGTTTATATCCTCATCCGAGAAATGAAGGTTGTTTATGTACTCTATTGCCGTGTCAAGCCCTGCCGCGACGGCGTATTCTATATTGTCGTTGCCTCTGTAAAAAATGTCAAAAACGCTGTTTCGTTGCGCAATGCCTGCCTCGATATATGCGTTCATCATCGTAAGTTGATACAAATCCGTCAATAACGTCAGATTTCTCACTTTTGCCTCCTAGCTGGTTTTGCCTTCTTTCAAAATTGCGTACTTTACGGGCTTCATAAGCTTGTCTGGTATGGTTTTTGCGTACCAAACTCTGTTGCCCTTTTTCTTTTCTTTAAGAATCATCAGCGTTAGTAGCGTAGCCGCCGCCACCACGGCTACCGCGCAAATAATCTGAGTGAAGTTTACTACCTCGTAAAGCTCTCCCTCGTCTCTTATAAATTCCATAATAAATCTTATGGTACCGTAAGCTATGGCGTACAAGGTCACGCCGCTACCGCGAAGAAGCAGCCGTCTTGACACAAAATACAACGCGAAGAAGCCCAGAAGGTCAAGCACCATTTCATAAAAGAAAGTAGCTTGATAGAATCCTCCCAGTCTGGCGATATATACCGCCGCCGGAAAGAATTGCCACGACTCCTTGGTTACCGCCGCGCCGAATATTTCTTGGTTGAAGAAATTCCCCCAGCGCCCCAGTCCCTGAGAAAGCAGCATAACGCAGATTATGACATCCGTAAGCCGAAGAAAATCCACCTTACGCCATTTGCTCCACAGATACGCGCCCAGTATGCCGCCGGGTGCGCCGGAAATTATTGTCAGTCCGCCGTCCCATATAGCAAAAATGTTGATGAAATCATTGAAATTGAAGCCCTGTATTACGAAGTATTCGTAAGGTCGGACTATGACATAGCCCAGTCTGGCAAATAGTATTGCCATAGGTATGGCAATCAAAAACATCTCTAACAAGTCGTCGGATTTTATTTTTACTCTGCGCGCCAATCGTATGGCGGTCAGCAATCCGATAAGCATCGCGCTCGTAATTATGATGCCGTACCAAGC
>JAQVME010000141.1 GCA_028703745.1 Clostridia bacterium | reverse complement strand
CTCAATAACGGCTACGAGGTGGTTGCTGTAGACAATCTTATGAACAGCTCCGAGGAGAGCATAAGGCGCGTGGAGCGTATTACCGGCAAAAAGATCGTCTTTTACAAGGGTGACGTCAGGGACAAGGCGCTGCTTGAGCGTATATTTGACGAACACGACATATACGCCGTAATACACTTCGCCGGGCTTAAGGCAGTCGGCGAGAGCTGTGCTAAGCCTGTTTTTTATTATGAAAACAACCTCATTGCCAACCTGTCGCTGCTCGACGTCATGTCGAGGCGCAACGTCAAAAAACTGGTCTTTTCCTCTTCGGCTACGGTCTATGGCATTCCCAAGCAGTTGCCGTTAACCGAGGAAAGCCCGCTGTCCGCCATAAATCCTTACGGGTCGACGAAGCTTATGGGCGAAAGAATGTTTGAGGACGTTTATCAGGCGGATAAGGCGTGGAACATAGTACTATTGAGATATTTCAATCCCGTGGGCGCGCACGAAAGCGGCATGATAGGCGAGAATCCCAAGGGTGTGCCCAACAACCTAATGCCGTATATTTCGCAGGTGGCGGTAGGCAAGCTTGCCAAGCTGAAGATTTTCGGCAACGACTACAACACTCCCGACGGCACGGGCGTGCGTGATTATATCCACGTTATGGACCTTGCCGAAGCGCACCTAAAGGCGTTGCAAAAAATAGAGAATTACGGCGTTGAACGCTTGAATATCGGCACGGGCGAGGGCTACAGCGTGCTTGACATGGTGAAGGCATTTGAGAAAGCCAGCGGAAAGAAAATAAATTATGAATTCGCCCCGAGAAGAAGCGGCGACGCGGACGCCTGCTACGCAAACTGCGACATGGCAAAAAGAGAGCTGGGCTTTGTGGCAAAAAGGGGATTGTCAGAAATGTGTCGCGACCTATGGAACTGGCAAACAAAGAATCCGGACGGATACGAAATATAAAATAAAGGCAACGAAAAGAACAAAAAAGAGCTTGCGCACCGCAAGCTCTTTTTGATGATATTATAATATAACCTTGTCGATGACTCCCCCGCCCAGACATATGTCTCCGTCGTAAAGCACGCAGTACTGTCCTTCGGCTACGGCACGCTGTCTTTCATCAAAGTCCACCCGCACGTTGCCGTCGGGAAGAACCACTGCAGTGCCTGTTTGTAGCGGTTGACGGTGCCGTAAGCGGAAGTGCAGGCGATGTTCGCTCTCTCGCAGGGAACGGGTAATAAAATTGAAGCCGCCGGTAATTAGCCCCTTTGAGAAGAGTTCATCTGTTTCGCCTTGATTGACGTATAAAATATTGTTTATTATATCCTTTTTGATAATAAACCACGCTTTGTCATTTCCTTCTCCGCTTTTGCCGCCGATGCCGAAGCCCTTGCGCTGTCCTACGGTATAATAGAACACGCCGTTATGCCGTCCGACAGTTTTGCCGTCGAGCGTCTTTATGTCACCCTCTTTCATAGGAATGTAGTCGGCAAGAAAATTTCTGAAATTTCTTTCCCCGATAAAGCATATCCCCGTGCTGTCCTTTTTTGCCGCAGTGACGAGGTCGTGACGGGCGGCAATCTCTCTGACTTGACTTTTTTGCAACTTTTCGAGAGGAAAAATAGCGTTGCTTATCTGCTCCATAGTAACTTGATTGAGGAAATAGGTCTGGCATTTGTTTTCGTCGGCGGCTCTCGTGAGATACGTCAAACCGTCCTTACGCAGCGTGCCGCAATAGTGCCCTGTGGCGATAAAATCAGCGCCCAGCTTCATAGCAAAATCCCGGAAATGCCCGAATTTTATTTCTCTATTACAAAGCACGTCGGGATTGGGCGTGCGCCCTGCTTTGTATTCCGAAAGAAAATGCAAAAACACGTTGTCAAAATATTGACGGCTCAAATCTACGGTAAAATAGGGGATATCTATGACGGCGCAAATTCTGCGCACATCCTCATAGTCCTCGTAAGCCGTGCAACTGCCGCTAGCATCCTCTTCCTTCCAGTTGCGCATAAACAGACCTATGACCTCATAGCCCTGTTGTTTGAGGAGGAGCGCGGCAACCGAGCTGTCCACGCCTCCGCTGAGACCTACTACGACTTTCTTTTTCACAAAAGCTCCGTTTGATGATTATTATGATTAATATAGCACAAAATAACAGCAATCTCAACCTTACACAAGCACTAATCAAAAAAGAGGAGCCATCATAATGTTCGGGACAGCGGCATTAGAAGGTCTATTGACAGTCTCGAAACGGTTATGTTAAAATAATACTATGAAAAAGTACTATAGTTCGGTCAAGCCTTTCTATACGAGGAAAAGGCTGCGCATCGGTTATAAGCTGTGGAAAGCCATAGTGCGGTTGTTTTTCCCAAAGGTTGAATTCGTTTGGGATTGCGAGCGGCCGACCGATGGAGAGCCTATAATATTTGTGAGCAACCATACCAAGGTTTATGCCCCGGCGGTCTTTTTGTTGCGCTACGAAAAAAAGGTGCGCCCATGGTCGAACGCCAACCTATTGACCTTCAAAGAAGTCGGCAGACATATATTTAACCACGTAATACAGAATAGAAAACCAAAAATATTACTCTATCCGCTGGCTGTGCTTATTATGCCGCTCATAGTGTGGGCGTTTCGCAGTATAGAGCCTGTGCCCGTTTATAAGCAGCAAAAGCGCATAGTTGAGACCTTTGAAAAGGCTGTTGAAACGCTGGAGAGCGGTATGCAACAGATAGTATTCCCCGAAAAGCTTGAGAACCCCGTAAATAAGTATATCTTCGAGTTGCAGCACGGCTTTACGTATTTGGGCAAGGAGTACTATGAAAGAACGGGGAAGATACTCAAGTATTATCCCGTATACGCCTGCCAAAGCCTTCACAAGGTACTTATAGGCGAACCCGTAGCCTACGACCCCGCAGTGCACATGAGCCAACAAAAGGTAAGTATATGCAAGTACCTCGAGAACGCCATAAAGGAGCTTGGCGACTCCTTGCCCGAGCATAAGATATCCGTATATGAATAGTATGCGCCTCCGGCAAGCGCCGTTTTGTCTAAAAATGAAAAGGCTGTCTAAAATAGTTAGTAAGACAGCCTTTTTTGTTAACAGGCGTTCGCTCCTTGCGAAAAGTATTTTTTTACGGATACATGCCGCGTTTTTTGAAGGTATTGGTCAAACGCTTAAGGGCAAGAATTATGGCGCCGTAACGCATTCTGCAATTATAGTTTACCGCGCTTTCATAAACTTCGTTGAAGGCTCTCGTCATAATCCTTTCAAGCATATGGTTGACGTCGTCCTCCTCCCAGATTATTGATTGGATATTCTGCACCCATTCACAATAAGATACTACAACGCCTCCGGCATTGGCAAGAATATCGGGGACTATCAGCACGCCTCTGCTGTTCAGCATTTCGTCGGCTTCTTTGCTGGTGGGACCGTTCGCCGCTTCAACAATTACTGACGCTTTGATGTCGTCGGCGTTTTCTGCGGTAATTTGGTTTTCCATGGCGGCGGGAATGAGTATGTCGCAGTCGGTACGGATGAGCTCGGCATTGGTGATGTGCGCGCTTACGCCGTCGTCGTAGTCCTTCAGCAACCTTTTTCCGCTGTCAATAAATCCTATTATGACGGGGATGTCAAGTCCGTTCTTGTTGTAGAGCCCGCCGGACACGTCGCTGACAGCGACTATTTTTGCGCCTTTCTCGTGAAGCAGAGTGGCAGAAATACTGCCCACGTTGCCCATGCCTTGTATGGCTATACGCATTTGGCGAATATCCTTGTCCAACGCTTTCATCATCTGCTGTGTGATAATGGTTATGCCGCGGCCGGTGGCCTCCTTTCTGCCTAAGCTGCCGCCCACGTCAATATCCTTTCCGGTGACAACACTTTGAATGGGATAGCCCTTTGTCATACTGTATGTGTCCATGACCCAGTCCATTATTTGCGAGTTCGAACCGACATCGGGGGCGGGAACGTCCTTCTCCGGACCTATTATCGGCAGTATTGCAGAGGTGTACCTTCTCGTCAATCTTTCTAGCTCGGTTATGCTGAGAGTAGAGGGATTTACGCAGATGCCGCCTTTGGCTCCGCCGAAAGGTAGGTTGACTATGGCGCACTTGAAAGTCATCATAGCGGCGAGCGCCTTGACGTCGTCGATATCCACGTGCTGGTGTATTCTTATGCCGCCCTTTCCCGGACCCCTGAGCGTGGAATGCTGTACCCTGTAACCGTCGTATACCTGTACAGAACCGTCGTCCTTTTTCAAAGGAAGGCTAACTTTCAATTCCCGTTCCGGATATTTCAAAATAATATACTCATCCTGTGGCATGTGCATTACTTCCGCCGCTTTATCTAAGAATTTCAAAAAGTTTTCGTATTGGTTTTCTCTTGTCATACGACCTCCAAGGTTTTTTCTTAAATATAGCACACGCCAAACCATTTTACAATAGGTAAGTAAAAAAACAATTTTTTTTGCATTTTGTGGATTTTGATACATTAATTAATATTTTTTTAGCACACTTATGAAGCTATTAATTTATTAATTAATAAGAATATAAAGTAATTCTTATAGGATTACAATTGATGTTGGACAAAAGTGAATAAAAAGAATAGTAGGTAGACCTACAATGTGCTAAAGTTGAAATACCACTCACAACAAGCACGGAGGAATACCTACTATGTCCACAAGTATA
>JAQVME010000140.1 GCA_028703745.1 Clostridia bacterium | reverse complement strand
CTGGTACACAGCCTCTGATTTTTCCGGACAGCCCGTTGTAGAAATAGCTCAAGGCACTTTGTCTAACGTTAACTTATACGCAAAATGGACGCCGACGGTATATACCATTACTTACCATCTGAATGGCGGACAGAACGGCACAAACCCCGGCACATTCACCATTACAAGCGCAAACATAAGTTTTGCTGATGCAGTCAGGGTGGGCTATACTTTTGACGGCTGGTACGATAATGCCTCGTTTTCCGGAACAAGCGTTTCGATATTGCCTTTCGGTAGCTACGGCAACAAGGCGTATTACGCAAAATGGATGGTCATAAGCTACAATATTACTTACAACAACCTTGAAGAGGAACAGAACTCTCCGTACAATCCCGCAAGTTATTCTGTGCTCAACGCGGACATTGTTTTTGAGGCACCCTTTAGAAATTATCATGACTTCGGAGGCTGGTACGCCAATGCCGATTTCAGCGGTTCTGCTATTACCGGCATACCCTCGGGCAGTACGGGAGCGCGCGCCATCTATGCAAAATGGTTGGCTGTCAGCTATCCGATTACTTACCATATAGCCGACGGACAAAACGGCGCAAGTAACCCCTACGAGTACATATATGCCGACGAAATAACGCTGGAGGACCCGACTAGAGAAAACTTTCTTTTTGATGGTTGGTATACCAACAGCGCGTTTAGCGGTAGCCCAATCTTGGTCATTACGCAAAGGTCCGGCGCGCTCAATCTCTATGCAAAATGGCAGGCTGTGACTTATGATATAATCTACAATCTCAACGGAGGCAGCAATCCTCTGGACAATCCCGCGGTGTATGATGTTGAGAGCCACATAATACTGCTTAGCGCCACGAGGGCAAATCACAACTTCCTAGGCTGGTATTTAGCGCCCGATTTCTCGGGTGACCCTGTGACCGAAATACTGCCCGGCTCGGACGGTGACATAATGCTCTATGCAAAATTCTTGCCGTCATTCGTTATCACTTATCAGTTGGACGGTGGAATAAACAACGAGAACAATCCGTCATCTTACACGGTTATAGACGTCATAACGCTTGGCGCGCCGACGAAATCAAATTATATTTTCATAGCGTGGTACAATAATGCTGATTTTGAAGGCGAAACGGTGACGGGCATATCAGAAGGCTCTATCGGCGCAAAGACGCTCTATGCGAAATTCCTGTTCGCATACAAATTGACTTATTATTTGAACGGCGGACAGAACGACTCGGGCAACCCGTCAGTTTATCTTGAGGATATGACAATCTATCTCAACGAGCCGTATCGGTCGGGGTATGTGTTTATGGGCTGGTATGATACGGCGTCCTTCAGCGGCGAGCCCGTTACAATAATAAGCGGCGCAGACAAGCTTAACAGGGCTTTATACGCCCGTTGGGGAGATTGGAGCGGCTTTATGTATTATGGAGAATACCCCCAGACCTTACTCACAGATAGTCAAGCAATATCAGATCTCAACGACGGAATAAGCGGCAATACCATATTGGCAGACACACAGGGATATTACGCTTATGGTGAAGAACGGTATTCCATATTCGTGCCTTCGGAAAGCCAAAACGGCTATAATCAGGGCGAAACTTATTACTTTGTTGTCGAGCCGATCAAGTGGCGCATACTCTCTGTTGAAGGCGGCAATGCCACAGTAATTACGGACGTCATACTTGATAGCATGGCTTTTGATACTGCTTCGCAAAACGAATGGCAGAGCAGCGCTTTGAGAGCTTGGCTGAACGGAGTTTTCTATACCGGCACCTTCGTAAACGCCGACAACCATTATCACATAGTCGCTTCGGAAACAACCATAAGCGTCAACCCTTTGCACGGCACCGACAGCGACGCCGCCACAACGGACAACATTTCTCTTCTTTCAATAGAGAACGCCATAGATTTCGAAAACGGCTTCAACACGCAGCTTTCTTATTCAGACAAAAACAGGATAGCCCGAAATTCCGATTTTGCAAAAGCAAAGGGAGCTTATAACGATGGAGAAGGCGAGGGAGCATGGTGGCTCTACACCCCGGGAAGCAATTCGTATTACGTTTCTTATGTCGGCAGTGACGGCAGAGTCTACGCCAACGGAAACAACGTCAGTCTTTCATATTACGGCGTACGCCCGACAATGACGCTACAACTCGGCGCTGTTTAAAAATAGCCCCATTTTATGAGCTTTTCAAGATACCGTCTACGGACGGTATCTTTTATTATATTTATTATATAAAGCTTAATATTTCTTACATTGACTTGAATATAAAATTATGTTATTCTAATTGAAGAATTAATTTACAATCGGAGGACATAAATGGCTGGTTATGATTCGCAAAACATAAGAGTTCTCGAAGGTCTGGAGGCTGTAAGACTGCGTCCGGGAATGTATATCGGCTCCACCGGAGCCAAAGGACTACACCACATTTTGTGGGAGATTATTGACAATTCGGTGGACGAGGTTGCCAACAAATACGGCAACAGAATAGACGTAATAATAAACGCTGACGGGTCGGCTTCGGTAGAGGACAACGGCAGGGGAATCCCTATTGACATACACCCCACCTACAAGGTTCCCGGAATTGAGCTGGTATTCACAAAACTACACGCCGGCGGCAAGTTCGACAATTTGGAATACACCTATAGCGGCGGCTTGCATGGCGTGGGCGCCAGCGTAACCAACGCGCTTTCAGAATGGCTGACCGTAGATGTTTGCCGCAATAAGAAAATTTATAGAATGGAATTCCATTCGCCCAACGTCAAGGGCAAGATACAGAGCGGCATTATCAAGACGCCGCTAACCGTTGTAGGTGAGACTAACAAAACGGGTACAAAAGTCACCTTTATGCCCGACAAGCGGGTCTTTGACGGAGAAACTTATGAAAGCGACGATATCGTGGGCAGACTGCGGGATCTGGCTTTTTTGAACAATTCCATAAAATTTACCTTCTGCGATAACCGCATACCCGACGCACAAACGGAAGAGTTTTATTATGAGGGTGGACTTGTGGATTTCATCGACTATGTTAACGAAACTAAAGAAACCACCAAGAATAAAACAGTATTTCTCGAAGGTCAATACGAAAAGTTTCTTTTGCAGGCTGCTTTTCAGCATACAGATACGTACAGCGAGAACATCTTTTCGTTCGTTAATAATATACCGACTATTGAAGGCGGCTTTCACGAAACGGGCTTCAAAAGCGCTCTCACAAAGTGCTTCAACGACTTTGCCCGAAACACAGGACTTCTCAAGCAGAAGGACGCAAACCTTCTCGGTGAGGACTTTCGCGAGGGGTTGACGGCAGTAATTTCCGTTAAGATGCAAAACGCGCAGTTCGAAGGGCAGACGAAGTCAAAGCTGGGCAATCCCGAAGCAAAAACGATCGTAGAAACTATCGTCAACGAAAAGCTTGAAGCCTTCCTAAAGATCGGTAAGAACAAAGCTGTTGGCGAATTCGTCGTCAAGAAGGCAATCAACGCTTGCAGAGCGCGAGAGGCTGCGAAGAAGGCGAAGCAGGAGCAACGCCAAAAAAACGCCATGACGGGCGCATCGCTTGTGGGAAAATACGCCGCATGCTCGGGCAGAATTGCAGAAAAAAACGAAATCTTTATCGTTGAGGGCGATTCTGCAGGAGGCTCCGCCAAGCAAGGCAGAGACAGAAGAACGCAGGCGATACTGCCGCTAAGAGGTAAGCCGCTGAACATTCTCAAGGTGGCGAAGAGAGAGAAGATTTACGAGAACGAAGAGATAAAAACCATTGTCGCGGCAATAGGCACGGATACCGAAGACGATTTCAACATTGAGAAGCTCAATTATGGCAAAATTATTATTTTGTCCGATGCCGATCAGGACGGCTTCCATATCAGGTCGCTGCTGCTGTCGCTTTTTTATACACTGACGAAGGAGCTTATCATAGAAGGCAAGATATTTGTAGGCATGCCGCCTCTTTATAAGATAGAAAAACGCGACGTCATAAAATACGCCTATAACGACAAGGAACTTGACGAGTATGCCGCGGAGATGAAGAGCGGCTATACTGTACAGAGATACAAGGGACTGGGGGAAATGAACGCCGAGCAGCTGTGGGAAACGACGATGAACCCAAAAACGAGAACGCTCATAAAGGTTACTATGGAGGACGCTAAGCAGGCTGACAAAATAATTAACACCTTTATGAACGATGATTCACAAACAAGAAAAGACTATATTTTCAAGCACGCAAACTTCAACAAAGAGGATTTATTTGCTGCTAAATACGGAGGTTAAATATGTGCGCGAAAAAAGCAGTTGAAGAGGTAATAGTTACCGAAGAAAAGGTTGTTGAAAGGTCGCTGGCAAAGGCTATTCACGAATACATGATGCCTTATGCCGAATACATAATTCTTGACAGAGCTATTCCCAGAGTCGAGGACGGACTAAAGCCCGTTCAACGCAGAATTTTGTACTCTATGTACGAGATGAACCTAAAGCCTGACGGTTCCTACAAAAAGTCCGCCAGAGTAGTGGGCGACTGTTTGGGCAAATACCACCCTCACGGCGACACCTCTATATATCAAGCTATGGTCAATATGGCGCAGGATTTCAATATGCGCAATACTTTGGTTCGCGGGCACGGAAATTTCGGTTCCATAGACGGTGACCGCGCGGCGGCAATGCGATATACCGAAGTCAA
>JAQVME010000139.1 GCA_028703745.1 Clostridia bacterium | reverse complement strand
TGTACCACCCTTCCACAGCTTTTATTGGCATAAACCGCTGCTTTACGCCGGTATGAACATACTTTCGGGCGGGTTTCTCATATCCGGTCTCGCCAAGGATGTAAAACCTACCGACAGCTTGGCTATATCCGTCGCCGTAGCCGTAGTGCTGTCGGCAATCATGGTAATTATCTATTTGATTATCCAAGAGTACCATACGCTGGCAATGCCGCTGCTTGCAAGAGCCGCCGAACTGGGACTTAACACAATAGCCGGCATGGCGCTTTATCTTGCCGTATTCACCACGCTTGCCGGCAGTCTGTATATCGTCGCCGAAAACGACATGAAAAAAGCCCTGCTGACTGCCGCCATAGGGCTTGCCGTTTCGTGCCTGGGTTTTCAAACGCTGACCAATAGATTCTATCCGATTATCGGATATACCGGCGCGGCGCTGACGCTTTACGGGCTTTATCTGCTCATATTCCGCCGTTCTAATCGAGAATTTTCAGGTTCCTGAAGCCTACGATATTGATAAGCTGTTCTTTGATAATATCTAGGCTTCCGGTCGTATAGTCGAGCTGATAGACCTTGCCGTTACTCTGTATTTTTATGGGGTTGCTTCCCTTTCTGGCTTTCAAAATATCCTGTACGCGGTTTAAGCATTCCGCATCGCCTAGATCGAATTTCATACACAGCGTACGCGTATCCGAATCCTCCGGCGCTTCCTCCAACTCCCACGGTATTACCTCTCTCACTTCGATTTTCGGATAAGCAGAATCCTCCAGCATGATTTTGCCTCTTATTTTCACAAGCTTATCGTCGATGAGATATTTTTTGTACTTTTCGAGCGCTCTGTTAAAAAACAGCACCTCTATGGAATCATACATATCCTCGAGAATGGCAAAGCCCCAGTTCTTGCCGCTCTTTGCAGAAAATTTTATGGTGACATCGCTCAATATGCCGCCCAAAAACACGTCGGTACCGTGCGCCACGGCGTATTCTGCGACGTTTTCGGAGCCTTCTTCCTGCTCCTCGTCGGATACCGGCGCAAGCATGCCGAGGTTGAAGTCAAAGCTCTTGAAATCCTCCTCCCGTCCGGCAAGAGGATGACCCGACAGATATCTGCCCGCCACCTCTTTTTCAAAGGCAAGCTTTTCTTTCTGCGACTCCGCCAGCTCCTTGTATCTGTAATCCTCCCGAATCATAAAATCAAAGAACATCTGTCCGCTTTCGAGCAGATTTCGGGCTTCGGCTTCCATATTTAGGATTTCTTCATAAGATGACATAAATGTGCGCCGCGTGTGTCCGAAGGAGTCGAAGGCGCCGCCTTTTATCAAACTTTCTATCATTCTTTTGTTGAGCGCAGCAGAAGATGCGCGCCGAGCAAAATCAGAAAAGTCCGCGAACTTTCCGTTGTCCTCTCTCTCTTTGATGACGGTCTCTATCGCCTGCCGCCCCACGTTCTTTATACAAGCAAGCCCGTATCTGATTTTTTCACCTTGAGGCGTAAAAAGCGCGTCAGAATAGTTTATGTCCGGGGGTAGCAACTCAATATTGAGTGTTTTTAGCAACTTAAGATATTTTCCGGTGTCCTTGGGATTTCCTAAACGGTTGTTTATTACCGAGCAAAAATACTCCACGGGATAATACCTTTTCAAAAACGCCGTTTGATAGGAAAGCACGGAATACGCCGCGGCGTGGGATTTATTAAAGGCGTAGGAACCGAAGGTCTCCAGTTCCTTCCAAAGCTGTTCTGCAAACTCCTCGCTGACGCCGTTCGCCTTGCATCCGCCGACGAATTTCGCCTTGTGTTTGGGTATATCCTCAACCTTTTTTTTGCTGATAAACTTGCGGAAATTGTCCGCCTCGTTCATTGTGTAGCCCGCCAGCGCCTGAGTTATTTTCATCGCCTGTTCTTGATACACTATTATGCCGTACGTATTATTGAGTATAGGCTCCAGCAAGGGATGACGGTAATCGATATATTCTTGTTTCTGCTTGTTCTCCACGTATTTTGGTATAAAATCCAAAGGACCGGGGCGGTAAAGCGCTATGCCGGCAATTATTTCCTCAAATAAAGTGGGCTTGAGCTGCTTCATGAAGCTCTTCATGCCCGAGCTTTCCAGCTGAAAAACAGTATCCGTTTCGCCGCCCGCTATCATTTCATAAACCTGCTGGTCCTCGTAACCCAGCTCGTTGAAATCTATGACCCTTCCCTTGTATTTTTTGACGTAATCCACCGCCATTTTTATGTCGGTGAGCGTCTTCAAAGCAAGGAAGTCCATCTTGAGCAAGCCCAACTCCTCGCATTCCGTCATATCGAATTGTGTGGTGATGTCGTCGCCGTTCCGCGATAAGGGCACCTTGTTTATGAGCGGTTCGCTGCAAATGATAACACCGGCGGCGTGCTTGCCCTTGTTCCTAGGCATATCCTCGACTTGAACGGCAAGGTCCAGCACCTCCTTGTATACTCCGCCGCTTTCATACAGCGAAATGAGTTCGGGCACCTTGTAGAGACTGTCCGAATCAATCAGGTGGGATATCTTAATTTTTTTGTCCATTGCCTTGATGTTCTTTACCAGCAAATTTACTTCGGCGAAGGGCAGTTTGAAGGCTCTCGCCACGTCCTTAATAGCCTGCTTGGTCTTCATTGTGCCGAAGGTTATTATTTGTGTAACCTTGTCCGGTCCGTACTTTTCTCGGACATAGCTGATAACTTCGTCTCTGCGGTCGCCGCAAAAATCTATATCAAAATCGGGCATGGTATTGCGGCTGGAATTGAGAAATCTTTCAAAAATAAGACCGTATTTCAACGGATCGACATCTGTAATTGTCATGGCGTACGCTACTATGCTGCCCACGCCGCTGCCTCTGCCCGCGCCAACCGGAATATCGCGGGATTTTGCGTAATTTACGAAATCCCATACGATAAGATAATACGAGGCGAAGCCCATGCTGATAATGACTTCCAGCTCCGTCTCCGCTCTATCTTTTATTTCGGGCGTAATGTCGCCGTAACGCTTATGCAATCCCTCAAAACACAGCTTGCGCAGATAGTCCTTGTCGTCTGTGCCGTCGGGCGGCACGTATTTGGGTATTGAATAGACGTGGAAGGGAATTTCAAGGTTACATTTATCGGCTATTTCAAGCGTGGTAAGCAGAGCCTCCTCACAAAAGCCCAGCGCCTCTTGCATCTGCCCGTAATCTTTCAAATAGAATTCGTTGCAAGGGAAACGGAATCTGTCCGGCGCATCAATATCGCTCGCCGTTTGTATACACAGCAGCACGTCGTGCATTTTGAAGTCACTCTCACGGATATAATGCACGTCGTTTGTCGCCACGCATTTTACGCCGATTTCTCTGGCAAGCTTTATTAATTGCGGGTTTACTCTGCGCTCCTCGTCGAGGTTGTGGTTCTGAATCTCGATATAAAAATCGCCGTCGGCGAACATATTCTTGAGTCTAAGCGCGTATCCCCTGGCTTTGTTGTAGCCAGCCTCTCCGCCGTTCAAAATATATCTAGGTATAGCGCCCGAAATGCACGCCGAAAGGCATATAACACCTTGCGTATGCTGCGCAAGAAAATCCAAATCAATTCTCGGCTTGCTGTAAAAACCGTCAACAAAGCCTTTTGAGGTGAGTTTTATGAGATTGTGAAAGCCCGTCAAATCCTTGGCGAGCAGTACCAAATGGTAATTGGGGTTGACGTCGTCGATGTCGCTGTCGTTGTTGCGTCTTGATGTTCTGTCTGTAAGGTCGTTGGTTACATAAAACTCACAGCCTATTATGGGTTTTATGCCGTCAGTCTTGCATTGTTTATAGAATTTTATGGCGCCGTACATATTGCCGTGGTCGGTAATGGCGACAGCCCGCGCGCCCTGTTTTTTTGCTTCCTTGGCGAGCTCGGATATTTTTGCGGCGCCGTCGAGCAGACTATACTCCGTATGTACATGCAAATGCACAAATTCGTTCATTTTTTCCTCCGTTGTGTTTTGTTCTGTTGCCGCAAATCTGAAATCAAAAGCCGATGAGTTGCGCCGATTTATAAAAGAGACATTACCTTGGCGCAAGCCTCGTTTTCGTCGTTGCCCTCTGCCGCGACATAGATGCTTTCGCCGAATTTCATATTCAGACTCAGCAGTCCCATAAGGCTTTTTGCGTTAACTTTTTTGTTGCCTTTTATTATATAGATGTCGCTTTTGTGCTTAGCGGCTATTTGCGCGATAACGGCGCAGTCCTCAGCCTTTATGCCGTTCTTCTTGCTGATGGTTTGTTCCTTTAACATAATTTTCTCCTTCTCTATATATTTTTTGCTATTTCGATAAGCTTCCGCATTCTATGGTTTATACCGCTTTTCGTGCCCTCGGGCATCATCTGCGCAATATCGGCAAGACTGGCGTCGGGAAAGTTTTTGCGGTAAACGGCTGTTTCGGCAAGCCTTGCGCTCAAGCTGTCAAGTCCGACGCTTTTTTCGATTTTTTCTATCGCCTCGAGCTGGAGTTGCGCTGCCGACACGCTTTTATCAATGTTTGCAAATATAAAGTTGTTGCCTCTGTTCAAATGGTTGCGCATGGCGCGCGCCGCCATAACCTCTTGAAGCTGAATAACGCCTTTGCTGGCGCCCATCGCGGCAAGACAGTCACTAATGTTCTGCGCGGATTTTATATATAACGAAGGCTGTTTTTTTCTGCGCCGTACTATACCATCGCCGAAG
>JAQVME010000004.1 GCA_028703745.1 Clostridia bacterium | reverse complement strand
TCGTATATACCAATCTTGTCGCGGATATTACCGTCGACGCCGTTTACACTCCCGTGCTCCTTTTTATCAGCTTTAGAGACCCGGTCGAAAACCAAGAATTTTATGAGCTGAGCGTTCCATACGGCACAAAAATTTCCGACGCCATAAACGCTCTCACGGACGAAAATATCAAAAACACCATTCTCAATGCAAGCAATGCCGATTTGCCTGCCGAAAACCAAAGCGATCGCAACGAGAATTTCCGTTACGGCGACAGGTCTATTAACGCAGATATAAACTCCTTTGCAACGCAGAGCTGCGATTTTTCGCTAATATATGATACCAAAGTCTATTTGGCATTTTATCTTCAAGGCGGCGAACTTGACGGCGAAGAGCCTGAATATGTCGACACTGAGATATATGAACGGTATGCCGGCGACATTATCGAGGAGCCGTCGCTAAAACCCCGGTACGGCTACATATTCGAAGGCTGGTATTCTGAACCCGATGGCGGATACGAGCTATATTTCAATGCGCCTTTAGAGATGGACTGCTACGCTTATGCGAGATGGACAAAACTCGTTTGCGACATATCCTTCCCCGACATCGAAGGCATTTGTTTCAATTACGACGGCATCATCGAAGACCTTGATTACGGCTCGGACTTTTCATTCACAGTCACCGCGGAAGCGGGCATCGAAATCCTGAAGATAAAAGCCAACATACTCGAGGTTATCGAGCAAAACGGCTTATACACGCTTACAACAATCGAGGACGATATAAATATTGCCGTAGAAACGGCAACACTGAGCATATACACATTGAGATTCTACGGCGAAAACAACGAGCTATTGTACATAAGAAGCGTTACTCAGGGTCAACTGCTAGGCAAAGAACCTTCTCTGCCCAAAAGAACGGGCGCAACCGGGCTGTGGTACAACGGCGATACGCAATATAATTTTGCCGTATCCGAAATAAACGGCAATATGGAATTCAAAGCGCGCTACGTGTTCGTTGATTATGTCGTAAGCTATCACCTCGACGACGAAATAATATTCGGGAATATCACCTACGGCAGCACGGATTTTGAATTTTTGTCCCCCGATAAGAAAGACGGGGTACTGTTTGACGGCTGGTTCTTTGATACCGAATTGACTCAGAGAGCTACGAAGGACGCCGTGGCGAGCCTTGGCGGACACGCCGACCTCTACCCCAAATGGACGCCGGAACCGGAAACGGCAATTTCCCACTCCATCCTAGGGAAATGGGTGGGCGAGCTTATACTGGTTGAATTCCTTCCAAACGGCGTTGTCCGTATAAACGAAGGGCAGTATTTCTTTGAATGCGGCTTCTCGATTGATGAGACAAACGTTTACATTCCCGGCGAAGACCTGAATTATAACGGCTCTGTCGTCGTTCTCCGCGGCAAAACGTTAGAAAAAACGCAAAAGAATTATCTATTTATTCAATTCACAGGCACGGCCATCAATATGGTTGAAGAAGGCGCCGTCGAAGCAACAACTGAGACCTCCGAAAGCTATTGGTATTATGACGAAGAGTTGGAGACACCCTTTGAGTTCGGAAAAGTTGTGGACGAATCTTTCGTTGCGCACAGCATCCTGATATTATATTCTTCCGATACGCGCAAAGTAACCCTCAATTTCAACGCTATGAACGGCTATACGGATGGCAATGTCACCAGCCAAACAATTAATGTCAAGAAGAACGAAACCGTCACCCCTTCAATCGTTTCAGCCACCGCCAACACGCCGGGCTTTTTCTTCGTCGGCTGGGCGCTGGAGGGCACGCAAACACTTGTTGATATACATTATTTGAACACTTTTGAGGTTTTCACGCTCAATGTGTACGCAGTATACGCTTCTAACGAGGTTTATAGCGGCGAAACACTGACGGGGCAGTTTTCAACCCTGCGGCAAAACGAGATTGTATTTGTAGAATTTTTTGACCATGGCAGTTACCAAATACTGTTGATTGATTTACAGACGGTAAGCCTGCGGCGCAGCGTCATACTTTTCTACAGCCATTCGGCGCAAAACGGCTTTACCGACGGCGAGGGCAGACCCATTGTCATTGATGAAAACGCAGCCACCCTGACGCTTTTCGACGAAACGCAAAGCATAACTCTAGCAAACCATGTTTTGACTTTCGACAGCGCGCGTTACTCCCTCACAGAGGATGAAACGCCGCACGTGCTTGAATTCACACAGACGGGCATAACGCTTGACGGCGGAGATTTCTCTCCCGTCTTCCAAAACGGCGGCATGTACTATTATCTCAAATTGTACAACGGGATAGAAGTTCTGACGGCTCTTGACATTACGCAATGGACTCCCGCAGAAGCGCCGGCGTTCGAATTCCCGACAGATTATCGGGGGGTATATGAGGGAATATATATTTATGAAAATGAACCCCTGACTTTTGAACTAACCATCAACGATTCTTATGCAACTTGGACTTTCTTTGAAGAGAACATAGCCTTAGACCGCATTGAGGAAGAGAAATACTATATGCTTGACAGCATCGGAATGAAGTTTTATTACGAAAACGGCAATTATTTTCTTGCTCCGACACAAGACGAAGGAGAGCCGATACAGCTTACAAGGCTGTCCTAGTTCCGAAGGATACGGTATTGGTCACTGAAAAACAGTTCTTTTGTGGAACTCCTTGTTCTTGCGATAAATTGAGAGCTCTCCGCTCTCATTGAGTGTCGCAAGAAGTATTTCGTCGTAGCGTTTATAACCCTGCCGCAACAGCTCTTTATCCAACCATTTCTCGTCCTTTCCCATAGTAGTTAAGTTATCTATCAAGATTTTCCCGTCTATTACGACGTTCGAGCAAAGCCCGGGCGGCGTTTTTTGAGCGTTAATATCTTCGGCTACTACGGGGCGCTTGTCTTCCTTGGGCATTAAGCTGACCATGCCGTTGGTCTCCAGCACGACATATTCGAGGTCTGCTATATTGTAGTATCCGAGTACCCTTAGCTCTCGCAGCAAATCGTTTATATTGAACCTTGCTTTTTTCAGACCTTCGCAAACTATCTGTCCTTTTATGATAAGCATAACAGGCTCCCCCGTAAAAAGCCGCCTGCCTTTTATACTCTTGCGCACAATAAAGGATATGACTATATCTGAAAGCGCAAAAATTGACATTGCAATAAGTGAATACAATATATTTATTTTCTCATCAAGACTCAAAGTCGCGGCTATCGAGCCTAAGGTTATGCCTACGATATAATCGTAAAAATTCAGCTGTGATATTTGTTTAGCGCCCATAGCTTTCGCAAGCACAAACAAAAAGACGACTGCTACTGAGGCTCTAATTACTATTTCAAAAAAACCCTGCATGTTCCACCTATTTTTTCATTATATCCGAAACAGCTTTGTCATATACAAAAGGTTTAATCTCGGCATTTTTGACAATAATGCACATTATGAATAAAACCGCATACAAACTTATCGTTTTACTATTGCTGGTCTCAGCCGCCGCCTGCTTTTTCACGCTGTATGAACCGCCGCCCGAAAAAGAGTACATCAGAATCCATATTCGCGCCAATAGCAATTCCGAAGCCGACCAGTCCGTTAAACATATAGTAAAAGAAAAAGTCATTGCGTACCTCACGCCGCTACTTGCAGAAACTGAAAGCAAAGAAGAAGCACAAGGAGTAATAACTGATTGTCTGGGTGAAATCACCGCCCGCGCTTCACGCGCTTTGAACGCCGACGGCGCGCCGTACGGCGCCTCCGCAAAACTTTGCCGCGAGGAGTTCCCCGCACGAGCCTACGGGGACTTGGTGCTTGAAAAAGGTGTTTACGACGCGCTGATAATAACGCTGGGCGAGGGACAAGGGGACAACTGGTGGTGCGTTGCCTTTCCTCCGCTGTGCTTCGTGGAAGGCTCGGAAGCAAGGTATAAATCAAAGATTTTGGAAATAATCCATAATGCGAAAAACAGTAACTAGACGGAGACTATATGCAAAAACGAAAACAAATTGAAAAGACCGTGCAAATCGCCTTGTGCGTGATGCTTCTTGTTTGCATCACAGCCGGGATTTTAGTTCTATATACCGATCTGCTGAAAAAGGATGAGGCTGAAGCCGTCGTACTCAAGCAAGGCAGTACCGGTCAAACAATAAAAACAATTCAGTCACGTCTCAAACAATGGGGATATTATACCGGCGGCGTTGACGGTATTTTCGGACCAAAAACAGCCGCTGCCGTGAGGTATTTTCAAAGCAGAAACGGACTTGTCGTAGACGGCATAGTGGGGGCAAAAACCGCCGCTGCTCTGGGCATATCTCTTGCGGCAAGTTCTACCTCATACAGCAACGACATTCATCTGCTGGCAAGATGTATCTATGCCGAAGCGCGCGGTGAACCATACGTCGGTCAGGTGGCTATAGCGGCGGTGGTGCTCAACCGTGTTAAGAGTCCTTCCTTTCCCAACACCATTTCCGGAGTGATATACCAGCCTTTAGCCTTTACTGCCGTTGCCGACGGGCAAATCAATCTCTCTCCCGACAACACGGCAATAAGGGCGGCGAACGACGCGATGAACGGCTGGGATCCTACCTACGGATGTTTGTTCTATTACAATCCCGCAACGGCTACTAACGCCTGGATACGGCAAAAAGCCATTCATCTTACAATCGGCAGACACGTGTTCTGCGTATAAGGAGAAGTTTTATGGATAAAAAGAGACGGATTATACAATTTGTGGCATACACTGTCGCATTGCTGATAATCGCCGGACTGTCTGTTGCGCTGGCGTTGGTGCTAGACCGCCAAAACAGCTATAAAGACCAGCTCGAAAATATCTATCAGAAATCCTATTATGAAACTATGGACTCGGTTTCGAATATAGAAACCAAGCTCGACAAGCTGAGTATTATTGAAGGAAAAACCATGCAGAAGACGCTATTGGGGGAAATATGGAGGGAATGCGAGCTTGCGGAAAGCAATTTCTCACAGTTAAGCTCGCGCAACGAATCCGTAGAAAACATTATGAAGTTTTTCAATCAGCTGGGTGATTTCTGCTATTATCTCAACTCAAAGATTGAACAAGAGGATATAGCCGATGCGGAGAGTAACAACCTGAAAAAGTTTTCCGAAATGGCAACAGAGCTTCGCAACCAGCTGCAAATAGTCCAAAGCCAAATTATGAAAGGCGGTAGCCTGATGGGAAAATTCAACAACGAATTGAATTATTTCACCGATGCCTTTAATTCTTACCGAAGCTCATCTATAGACGTGCCCGAACTTATTTATGACGGTCCCTTCAGCGACGGTTTGACGGAACGCGCCCCGAAAGCGCTTGAGGGACTTCCCGAACTCGACGAAGCCGCCTGCAAACAAAAAATTGAAGAGTTTTTTACCGGACAAAACCCGGTTGTCACTCTGAACGGTCAAACAAACGGCAATATCCCGTCGCTGCTCTTTGACGTTAAGGTAGGCGGAAATACAGGCAATATGCAGATTTCAATTAAGGGCGGCAAACCGGTAATGTATAATTGCTACAAGGAAGTAGGCACGCCCACACTTGACGAAGAGCAATGCATCGCCAAAGCCGAAGAGTTTTTGGAGGCTGTGGGATATGAAGGAATGGAAGCCGTTTGGGTAACCAATAACAACTCTACGGCTTACGTTAACTTCGCTTATACGCAAAGCGATGTTATTGTGTATCCTGATTTGATAAAAGTCAAGGTCGCCTGCGACAACGGTGACATTCTCGGGTTGGAAGCGCAAAACTATCTCTACAACCACACGGGCAGAACGCTGACGATGGCAGACACCAGCTACGTTCCCGCCAGCTCTTTGACAGTGGTCAGTAAAAAATTGGCGCTAATCCCGACAGAATGGCACACGGAAAAAATGGCTATAGAGTTCATCTGCACCAGGGAGGAAAACATCTATTATATCTATGTCAACACCGATACCGATGAGGAGGAACGGGTACTGATTGTCATTGACGACAACGGAAGAATGCTGATATAACTTTGTTTATTAATTGAAAACGGGGTTGCTAAGCAGCCCCGTTTTATATTTTATTACCCAAATTATTTTGCCTTTTGCGCCCTAATCATATATTTCTTCAAGCACATGAACCTTTGCCGCTATGTCGCTGCCGTATGTAATCTCGGAGCCTGCCTCAAGATATATGTATTCGACGTTGCTTATTATGGCGTTCGGAATGATGTTTTCAACTTTTACACCCTGCATATATTCCGGAATATATAGTTGGCTTAGAAAACCCGCATATTGCAGAATACTTATGCCGGCGCCGTATAACTGCTCGACGGCAAAGTTCCCATAAATGCAACTCTTAGAGATTATTCTTGCCGCAAATTCCGACCATATGGTCTTGGTGCGATAGCTTTCCAAATAATCGGCGGCGGCGAATATACGCAGATAAGGCGAGGCGTTGAACAGCATGTTACTGCCGCCTTCAATGATGCCTGCAGTGTTCAGGTGTATGCGGTACAGTGAGCCGCAATTGGCAAATGCCATGGCTCCGATAGCCGTCACGGTCGAAGGAATGTTGAGCTCCCTCAATGAAGAGCAGTTTTGGAATACGCTTGCCGGTAGCGACGTGATGCCCTCTGGCAAAACCACCGAGCGCAAAACCGCGCATTTATAAAAAGCGTAAGCCGATATCGTTTCTACCGTTTGGGATAATTCTACACGTTCCAAAGATATGCACTCGCTGAATGCAAATATGTTTATGACCTGACGGTAACCCGGTTGCATGGTTATGGTTCTGAGCTGTTTGTTCCCGAACATTCTGCCAATAGATTTTACGTTATATACGTTCAAGCCAATGGTTATGCTGCCCGGAATAAAAATATCTATTGCGTTGCCACGATATTGTGTCAGCTCTATGCTGCTGCTGTCTATGAGCGAATAAGCGTAGTCACCGTATATGAGATTGGGTACTATATAGTCGGGATAGACCAACGGGTCGAATACACCGTTGTCGCTGAATCCGGCATAGGTTTTCCAATTAGCCATATTCTTGTACTCCGAAACGCTGTTTCTGGGTACAAATATTTTTATAAAAGGATTATTAATATTGTTAAGCAAGCCGGGGCCGACTGTTGTAAGGTTCTGGACTTCGGTCTCGCCGCCGTCTCTGCCCCGCATTATGAATACAGATTCCAGAGCTGTGCAATAATCGAACACGCCTGTATACATCTCCGTCACGCTGAACGGTATAATAATCGAAGAAAGCGACGTGCACCCCGAAAAAGCGTAGCTGTATATGGACGTCAGAATGCCGTCGGCAGGAAGGTTGATTTCATCAAGCGCAATATCGTTATAAAAGGCGTATTGACCGACGGATAGCATTCTTCTTGGCAATGTTATGCTTTGCAAATATGGGTTGCCGCTGAAAGCGTATCCCCCTATCACAATGCCGGGTACCTGCAAATAATCAATTTCTAGGATGTCTACGCCGTCAAAGCTGATATTGATAAGCGGCGTTGCGGCAAACGCATAGTCGCCTATTGAAGTAACGCTCATTGGGATGGCTATTGTTTCAAGCGACGAGCCGTAAAAGGCGTACTGTCCTATAGAGGTTATGATGCTGCCCATCGCGAAATGCACAATCTTGACGCCGCTCTTGTAGAAGGCGTTGCTGCTTATGGACGCCACGGTATTGGGTATGATTACACTCTCCACCTTGCCGCTAAAGGCATACGGAGCTATGGAAAGTATTCTATAGCCGTTTATGCTGGATGGTATCTCTACGTCGGTTTCCGCGCCGATATAATGAACCAGCTCGGCTGTTTTTATATCATTATCTATAATGCTGATAGTGAAGCCGTTGAATGTGTTTTGAGCGCTGAATATCCTCGAAACGTAACTGTTCCAGCTGGCGGCTCCGTCTCTGTAATAACTGAGTTTGTAGTTGTCGACATATATCTTGACGTGGTTACAGTTCTCAAAAACGTTTTGTACGCCCGAGTCTAGGTTAACGATAACGCTGGTACGACTGCTGTCGTTTAGGTACACCGACAACAAATATGTGCAACCGCTGAACGCGCCCTCTCCTATACTGACGAGCCTTTCGGGAAGCGTAATCGTCTCAATGCTCGTCGACGCAAATGCGTACCTGCCTATGTAAGTCATTTTTTGCCCGAGGAAAGCGATATTGCTTAGCGACATACGCTCGCCGTTTTGTGAATCCGCGGCAAATGCATAATGACCTATTCTATCAACCTGAGGCGGCACCGTCAAGGCTGTTATTTCCGTGCAGTTGAAGAACGCATAATCACCTATCTCTCGCAAACGGCTATATTGCATCACCGCTTCGGACACGCCAATGGTTACGCTGTCGATATCCGTATCGTACATCGAGTAAGCGCCAATCTTTATGAGCGACAACGGCATGATCAGCGATTTAAGCGAGGTTGCATATCGGAAAGCGTTTTCGTTCAATGAAAGGATACCCTCGGCCAGCCGTATACTGCGCACCTTGTTGCTGAAACTGTAACTGCCTATTTCGAGCACGGGCTTGGCTTGAATAACGGCGGGTACGGTGATGTCCGTAGCTTCGCCAAGATATTTCAGTATGCGCAGACCGTTCACGGCAAGACCCAGTCTGTCCACTTTTACGCTATGCTGACGACCCGCGCCATCGGCAATAATTATTATTTGTGTGCCGGCATCGTCTGTCAGCGCCGAATAGGGAGTGTCTATTATGGCGTTGTTTATTCTGTGGCGGAAGGTCATCGCCTGCGAGTTAACGACGACAATAGGCAACCCGTTGAAGGTTTCCGGGGCTACAAACTGAGCTTGGAAGCTCTTATCATATATGCCGCTTGTGGGATTTTGAATACCCAAATACTCGACTATACTAATTGCTTGATAATCATAGACAGTATCCTCAACGGAGTAGCCATCTGTTATGCTTTCTTTTATGCCGATACGCAAAGCATAGCTCTTCCAGTATCTTGCTTTGATATATTCTTGTTTTGCTTGAGAAGGCACGTAGATCATAAGCTCAACAGGAGTGTCGGCAAAAACGCTCTCACTTTGCAGCTGCGTTATATTTTGTGCAGTGCCGCGGCTCAACACTACGCTGGTTAGCGAATCACACCTCTTGAATATATTGATGCTCATCATTGTAAGACTTTGAGGCAGTGTAATCGTGGTGAGGTCAGCGCAATACTGGAAAGCATGGCTATTGATGGTTGCCAATACGCTGTTCTCTGAGAAGGTTATGGATTTAAGCTTCATCGGCGTTTTTTCGGCTCCTGCAAATGCGAACATACCGATTGAAGTTACTCGCCACGGCATAACAAAATAGGTTAATGATACACAATTCTGGAAGGAGTAATTTGAAATAGCCGTGAGCAAACTGTTAACGCCGAATACGACGTTTGTCAGCGAATCGCAACCAAAGAACGCGTATTCGCCTATTTCTTGGACACTGTCACTTATATATATGGTCTCCAGCGCCACACAGTTGTAGAAGGCGCTATCGGAAAGGGCTGTCACACCTTGGGGTATGCGCACGGTTCTTATGGTGGCATTGTAACTGAAGGCGTTCTGCCCAATTTCCTTTACTTTCAGACCTTTGAGGGTAGATGGAATAACGAGATTGTCTCCTGCCTCTGCAAGTCCTATGTATTTAATTATTCTGCAACTTTGGCTGTCGCCGGGTAACAATTCTATAATAAAATTCTCCACAGAGATAGCCGAGCTCTTTATTCTGTCGGTAAAGGCTCTCCACATTATGTTCTGCTCATAAAGGAATTCCACCGTGCTAACCACGAAGAACTCAAGATTATCCGAGGTGTTTTCGAATGAATTGCTGTGGATACTCACCACAGCCGTTTCTTTGGCATCTATGCTCAGGCTGGTCAAATATCTGTTGCCGCTGAAAGCGCGTTGCCCTATCTCCTTTGTATTGCGCGTGATGCCGTAGGTGGAACCCTGCTTGCCCGCCGGATATAGTATCAGCAGTTCGTCCTCACCATAGGTCTTCGGCTGACCGCCTTCCAGATAAGTGACGTTCTTGGAATACAGCACGTTTCCTATGGTTTTGTAAAAGCCGTTTTCGTTGTCGACATAAAGTAGCGCAAGATCGTCACAGCCATACGCAGGCGCGTCGCCTATCATAGAAACCATTTTTAACGATAATTCGGTAAGACTAATACATCCCGAAAAGGCATAACTGCCGAGCGTATAGCCGGTATTACTCATTATGTTGACGTCTTGCAGTGCTCTGCAATTGTAGAAAGCGCTGTCCCCGATGAGCTGTACGGATTCGGGAATGTCAATGGAAGTTATTTTTTCACAGCCGTAGAACGCGCCCTCTCCTATAGTAATCAAACCTTCGTTAAGTATGAAGTTCGAAAAATTGACAGCATTCCTGAAGGCAAACGCGCCCAGTTCTTCAAGAGATAGCGGAAGAGAAACTCCATAGAGCATCTCGAGTTCAACCCATGCATTGTAGCCTGCGAGCTTGCCGTAAGTAACGGATGCGGAAGCAAGCTGCGCGCTTGCTATGTTTTCGAAGGCGCCGTCGCCAATAACCGTGCAAAGCGAATCGGCTTCGAAGTTTATTATGAATAAGTTCGGATTGCCGGCAAAGGCGTACGCGCCAATCTCCGTCACTCTTTCGGGGATAAGTATATTTGACAAACGGGTTTCGGCAAAGGCATATTCGCCAAACGTCATGGGTCTGGCGCTGCTAGCAAAGGTAAGCCCCGGGCGGTAGGCGGCAACAAACGAGCCATCTTTAACCATTTTTTGCGCCGGACTGCCTAGACCGCTGCGGTAAAATGCGTGATCTCCGACGAGAGTTGTTCTCGAAGGCAGTTCGAAATCAGCTATGGAATCACATTCGCTAAAGGCGTAAGAGCCTATCTCAAGATCGAAAGCGCTATCCGCAAATATCATATCTCTGATGTTGGTGCAATTATAGAAAGCGTAAGAGCCTATCTTCTTGATATGTCCGGGAATAATCACCGTCCTCAATTCGCTACACCCCGAGAAAGCCGCTTCGCCCAGGTTCACGCCTTCCGGCGCAAAAACCTCGCCGTCAAGCTCCTCTATGGCGGCATACTCGAGATAAGAACAGTCGCTGAATATGTTGCTGCCCATCGCCGTAAGCCTTGCGGGAAGCGTCACACGGACAAGCAATTGACAGCTGTCAAACACATAGCTACCAATAGTAAGAGGCGTATCTCCTTCGGCAAAAATCAGCTCCGTAAGTCCGACACACCAAGCAAAGGCGGAGTCATCAATATGCGTGAGCCTCGCCGGCAAAACCATACTGCTTATTTTTATGCATTCGTAAAAAGCGTTATAATCTATGTACAAACCCTCAGATGCAAGCAAGGATTGTGTAAATGTCACCTGATCCAGACGGTAACAGCCGCTGAAAGCGTACGGTCCGATAACGTTGACTCTTTCGGGGATATTTATGGCGGTTATGGCGGTGTTATAGAATGCGTGGCTACCGATAGACAAAAGATTGTCGTTTGACCCGTCGTTTATGGCAACTGAAGAAAGCAACGTACAGTTGCTGAAGGCGTATTGCCCTACGGCGTTTACTCTTGTCGATAGCGCAACCTGCGAGAGCGCCTTGCATTCGGCAAAAGCGTATTCGCCTATTTCAACACCCGTGACGCCTCCGGCAAAGGTCAGACGCAGTACCTTCGAACTGCTAAACGCATAAGGCGCAATCTTTTGTACGTCGAAAGGCACCTCAAAATTAGTGGCTATACCCGTGGGAAATAACACAATGGTTTTGTTCCCCGTCTTAGTGTACAATACATTATAGTTTTGTTGCGCGGAAAATACCGTTTGAAAATTCTCGTTTGATTCCTCTACGGTGAAACCTACTAAGGCGTTACAAGAAGAGAAAGGGTTGCCTTCGATAGTCGTCACCGAGTTAGGGAAACGGAAATTCTGCAAAGCGTTGCAGCCCTTAAACACATCTTTAGGAAGCACCGATAACTGCGTATTTCCGCCATAACGTATCGTGGTAAGCTTTGTGCAATTGGCGAAAGCTTCCTCGCCGAGCGTGACGAGCGTGTCTACTATGCGGATATTCGTTAATTCGGCGCAACCTGCGAATGCCCGGCTGCCGACATTTACGGTGTTGGGGAAAAGTATGCTTTGGTTCAGGCTGACTTCATTGCTGAGAAGCCTGACACAACCTTCAAAAGCCGAATTGCCTATATTGGTAATACTGCTGGGGGTTGTCGCGCTGCCGGCTTGCACCGTGGTAAGATATGTGCAACCAAAAAAGGCATAGTCGCCTATCACGGTAACCGTTCTAGGAATTACGATATTTGACAGCGTGGAACAACCGTAAAAAGTATAAGGCTGGATTTCTTCCAGCATGGTATTCAAAGCGCTGAATTGTATTCTAACAGCCTTGCAATTGTAGAATGCGCGTTCGCCGATTGCGGATACTCTTTCGCTGACGTTGAACTGTTCGAGGAAAATGCAATTGGCAAATGCGCCCTCGCCGATTTCTTCCAAATGGCGGTTGCCTTCGTCATTGCTCTCGATGGTGACTCCAAGAAGCTGCATATTCACCGTAGCTCCGTCGTCGTTCGAAAAGGCGTAGCTACCTATTTTGACAAGGCTTGACGGCAAAGTCAACGTTCTTATGCCGTAGCATTTATAAAAAGCATAGTCGCCAATATCTGTCAAAATACTTCCGACGTTATTTATAGTAAGTGACATTTGATTGCAGCCGTAAAAGGCGCCTTCTCCTATGGTCTGCACTGTTGAAGGAATGGTTAAGCTTGTCAGCAAGGTGCTCTTTGCGAACGCTCTTTTGTCTATTGTGAGAAGACCCTCCGGCAATGTTATTTCGCGCACGCCCATGAACTGCGCGTCAAGTGCGCTGAAGGCATATTCCTCTATGTTTTTCAAGGAAGCGGGCAACCGCAAGATTTCGATACTTGCCGAATCGGCAAAGGCGTACCTTCTTATGTTTTGGAGTTGCGAATTGTCTTCGAAGGTTAGGCTCTTTAGCCTAGACATGCCGGCAAAAGCGTATTCTTGTATTTCATTAACAACATTAGTAACCATTATGTTTGTCAGCTTGTCATTGTTTCGGAAGGCGCTCTCACGGACTTTTCTTGTGGTTTTGGGTATTCCGTAATAGTACATATTGTTGCCGTGTATATCCATACCAAGATCTTTTCCCCCCTTGTTGGGGTAATACATCAGCTCCGTTCCATCGTAGGAGAAAAGCACCCCCTCAATGACACTAAAATCTTGATGGCCGCTCTCAACAGCGAAATTTTTGATGCCGCAATTCTCAAAAGTCAAATAATTTATGGCAGTCAAGGCTTTCGGAATAGTAAATAATGTGAGCTGCATTGCGCCGTAAAAAGCGCCTCTGCCTATTGAGGAGAGACCACTGTCTGCTTCGAAACGCACGCTCGAAAGCTGCGGCGTTACTTCTTCAGGCAAACCAAAGAAAGAAAAAACATAGTCTCCCAACTCCTCGACACTCGCGGGTATAGTTATTTGCTCTATCTTTGCGCAACCCGCAAAGGCGTAGCCGTATATCTTTTTTAGTGATGAATTTTCTTCGAAAAGAACTCTTTCAAGCTGACCGGCTCCGGCGAAAGCGTGCTGACCTATGTATTCTACAGTTCGCGGTATTCTTATGGAGGTAAGATATTCCGTTTCAAAAACCGTATAATCCTCGACCACTCCCCCCTGCAACTCGTCATAACCGATATACTTGACGTCCAAGCCTTCGATTCGGGCGGGTATAATCATATTTGTTTGAAAGTTTGCCACCCTGGTAATTCCCGTGATTCTTATGGCGTTGTTTGTGAAGCCGCCGTAATTTGCCGTTTCATAGACAAAATAATCAGCAAGCTCGTTTTCTCTGACCCACCAAGCATAAAGGGTTATGTTCTCAGCCGGCATAACGGAAGGGAAGATATATGGCACGGAGTAGGTGGTATCGGTGTACCAGCCGCCAAAAACGTAATTTTCGCGGAGAGGATCAGCGAGCTTTTGATAGGGTTGCCCCATAAGGCTACTGACTACTTCGGGCTCCTCCGTCGGGTCGGTGACAAAACTCATCGAGAAGCTTGCAAGCGTGTACTCCGCCTCAATAATAAAGTCCTTGCGGATATTTGAAAGCGCACCCTCCTCATAATCCCATCTCCCCAGATACCCCACCCTTGGCGGAACGGGGGGAATGTCTGTGAGCGTGTTGCCGTAATTCAAATCTCTTGTTATATCGGGCAAGTTGGACTTAAAGGTTACCGTGACTATTGAGACATTCCATCCGGCATATAACGTGATGTCTTCGGTAGGAAATTGGTTTGGATTGAATTCTATTGTCTTCTCGACATCCGTATACCAGCCAACGAAATCATAGCCCTCTTTTTTGGGATCGGCAGGCATTTTTTCTTGCAATTCAGCTAAGGATTTTACGGTAATGCTCTTTACCGTTTTTTCGTTGTCCGGTTCGAACTTTATTTTTATTGCGCCATTAGAATTGCAGCCCGTAACAATAAAAAGCGCGAGCGTCACGGCTATTATGAAGAAAAGTATGCGGCTTGCCTTCTTTATATTTACAATCATTACTTGCTCCTTAAGATAAGTCCATAGCTAGTTAAATCGTAATAAATAATAATATATTTATACAGATATTATAATACAATATCCTCGCCTTAGTTGTCAAGCCGCCAAAATATTTCGATATGCTTATTTGTGAATAAAAGAAAAGTATATTTTTTTGTACAAACACTAGTATTTGTATTCGTCAGGGTGAGAGCCGCTCCTTTTGTTTATGTCAAGCGCGGATACCAACGCCATTTCGCCTTCGGCTAATTCAAAATCAAAAACCTTCGAATTTTCAATAATGCGCTCTTTCTTAATGGATTTCGGAATGACTATTATACCCCTCTGCAAATGCCATCTGATGACTATTTGGGGTACCGTTTTATTATATTTGGATGCCAATAAGTTGAGCTTCGGTTCATTTACTACGCGTCCTCTAGCAAGCGGGCTCCATGCCTCTGCGGCGATGCCCCGCCGAGCGCAATACTCCAGCACAGAGGTGTTTGGCATATACGGGTTGCTTTCAATTTGATTTACCGCGGGCAAAAGTCCGGCGCCTTGCGCTAACTCGTCGAGATGATGGGGTTCAAAATTACTTACACCCAAAGCTCGTGTTTTGCCATGAGAGAGAAGTTTTTCCATTTCAAGGTATGCGCAAATATTTTCCTTAGCATCGCGCAAAGGCCAATGTATAAGATATAGGTCGGTATAGCCCATATCCAACAACTTCAGACTGGTTTCCAGCGCCTGCGGCACTTTGCGGCTTCGCATATCATCCGTCCACAGCTTTGTGGTGATAAATATCTGCTCTCTCGGAATTCGGCTGTCCTTTACGGCTTTGCCTACTTGCGCTTCGTTTTCGTAGATCATCGCCGTATCGATATGCCTGTAGCCGGCATCCAGCGCCGCGCGCACGGCGGTGTAGGTGTCCTTGCCCGACTTAAACACGCCCAGACCAAGCGCCGGTATTTTCACGCCATTGTTCAAGGTGACGGTTGTGCTAATATCCATAAACCCCTCCTGACGCCCTTGGCAGAGAATGCGTCAAAGCGTAATGGTTACTTTGGCAAGTCCTCTGGGCATATCGGGATTTATTCCCGACACTTCCGACAAAAAGGCGGCGTATGCTTGAATAGCCAATGTATACAAATATATTTGTGATACTGTAGACTGCGGCATATTGAAGCTGTACCGTGACAGCGCCTTTACCTTCGGTATATCCGTGAACGAAATGATTTTCCCTCCGTCACCGGCTATCCTTTCGGCTATGGCGATAAAATCGTTTTTGTACGCGCCGTCGGGCGCCAGCAGTATTACCGTCCTTTCCTTGTCAATAAGCGCGTACGGTCCGTGCGCAAACTCCGCAACGGAATAGCTCCTTGACATTTTGTAACAGGTCTCTATCAGTTTAAGGCTCATCTCGTCTGCCACGCAAAGCATACTCCCGCGCGACAATATCAACATATTATCAATATCTTTTGTTTTTGAAGCCAGCGCCTTCAGCTCATCGAGACGGAGAGTAAGAGCATTCAAGTCCACTCGAATGCTTTCAAAATCCGGCGCGACATCTCCGCAAAGCGCGCGGGCGAGCAGTTCCAGCACAGCAAGTTGCAAAGTAAAGGTCTTGGTTGCGGCAACGCTTTTTTCTTCTCCACAATTCAAATACAAATGATAGTCACACATTTTTGCCAAAGGTGAGGATTTGTCGTTCGTTACTGCGACGGTCAAAGCTCCGGAATCTAATGCCTTTTGCATAACTTTTATGGTGTCGGTACTTGCGCCGCTCTGGGATATTCCGATGACCAGACTGTTTGTCATTATCGGCGTGGAACCCAGTATTGTGGTAACCGAATGATTGAATCTGGACACCATAAGTCCATTATTCTGTTCGCAAATATATTTGAAAAACGCGGCTGCGTTGTTGCTGGTGCCGCGGGCAACGGTGACAATAGATTGTATTGCTTTAGACTTCGCTTGTCTCGCTATTTCCTCGGTGACAGCTTTATTGGTGGATAACACCCTTGACAGAGCTTTTTCTGACGAAAGAAGCTCTTCGTACATCAATGACATCTCATTTCTCCTCATTTATTAATACTTTAATTATATGGGAAATCAGCATCAAAGTAAATACATTTAAGTAATTCAATTGACAATGCAGGAACTAATCAATATAATATTAGTAGTCAAAATGCGGGCTTAATGTAAATATTGATAACCGCATATGCTGTTGTAGCTCAGTAGGAGCGACGCGTTAAGCAAAAGACATAGTATGTCTTTTGTAGCCAAAGCTCGTGAGCATCACGCCTAACGAAGTGGCTGATGCGAGGGAGGGAGAGCGCGTCCTTGGTAAGACTGACAGCTAAGGCAAAATAGGCTCAAAAACTGCCAAAATGTACTGTGGTCTAAACCACTCAAAAACCATCAAAATCAGCACTCGCTGTTGTAGCTCAGTCGGTAGAGCGCTGCCTTGGTAAGGCAGAGGTCACGGGTTCAAATCCCGTCAATAGCTCCAAAATGCACCGAAAACACTAGTTTTTCGGTGTTTTTCTTTGTTTTTAGCACTCTGCCTGTTCTGCTATATAAATTCCCCATTCTTTCACTTTCTCCAAAACCTTAGACAACAGTATTTCAGCCATTGCACCATTTTTTTTACCCTGTTTTTAACTTAAGGCATAAAAAAGGCATAAAACTTTTAGCCAACTCATCCCTTGCCGATACGGATACTACCGCTATGTGCTTTGAATATCTTTTGTAGGTTTTTTTAAGTCCATCAAACAATTCTTAGTAAAAGCTCTATTAAAACGATAAAATGCAAAGAAGGACCCAAACAAAGTCATTATTGCTATAGTATAATATAAACCAATAATTAAGGAGTTTTCAGCTATTGAAGGCATAATATTATTAAGTATTTCCGCTTCACATATGCTTTTCAGTATTATATCTCTATTGTTATCAACTAAAGCATGCATTAGATAATGCCAACCAATAATACCAGTAACGCCTAATGGCAATTGCCAGAATTGTTTTATTGACATCTTTTCATTTGTTAAGACAAGCATTCCTCCAAAATATAATATATTATGAAAAATAAAAGCTGTTATCATCTGATATATAGTCTCTCTTTCAAAAAATGTTTTTGCCGATACTATCCAACTAAAATTATAAAAGAAACCCGCAAGAATTGCACAAAATGTACCAACAGGCAATAATGCTTTTGTTTTTTTTGATAAGAAAACTGACAAAGGAAACAAGAAATATGCTATTTGACTAAATTCCATCGGCACCATATGATGCATTCCTATTAGTTGGTAATAAGAATATTGAAGAACTTTATATATGAATAGAACGGAACATATTATTAATAAAACTAGCCGCCTTGAATTCTTTAATTTTTGACCTTTGAATAAAAAAGTTATGGCTGTTAAGCTTATTAAAACTATGGCTGCAAAAGTATTCGCCCAAATATATTTAGACATTTTTTCTCCTTTAATAAATTAATTTTTTTCACTCTAGCCTTTGTTTATTTTATTAAATATCACATTAGACATCGACTAAGAATAATTATACTTTTACAAATATTTGCGCAAAATTATCAATCTTTTTGACCAAGCTATCTATAGATTCTTTCATTCCTTTATTAATCCATTTTACAATTAACCCGACTGTGCCAGCAGCTATATAAGTGTATAGATCATAATTAAATTGAGTAGAATCCAATTTCCATTTGTCAAAAGATTTTTTACCAAGCTCAACAATCTCTTTCATAAATTCCATATCTCTAAAGTCCTTAAAAAGAGAATAACAAACTTTTTTATTGTCATATATAAGATTAATGACTTCTTTCCTACTTTTGTATCTTTTGCTTTTATTTCTCTAGCATCAGCATTGAACATATCAAAACTCTCGCCTTCTACAACCCTTTTCAGCGTTCCTTTTCGTCCTTGTGCCTTCAGCCACTGTCTAGCGCTTTTACATATTGCACCACCGACTCCACTACTACCATATCCGTGTATAATAACCACTACTTTTTCTTTTCTTTCTTTTGCAATCCTGAGGGCAAACTTAAGATTATCCATTGCATCCGAAACAATTGGCCTTCCATCTTCCAAGTTAATCTCCATCACAACAACCTCCTTAATGACAGAAGAAAAGCTTTAGCGTCTATCCTGCTAAAGCTCATACTTGGCTAATTCTTTGCACAGGACAAATGCGTGACACCCTTTTCGATGTCGTCATCTGAAACTACATG
>JAQVME010000138.1 GCA_028703745.1 Clostridia bacterium | reverse complement strand
AGGCTTCGCAAGGAAGACGGGTCACTGTCTGAGATAATAGTCGGCACTCATATCGACATTACTGAAATAAAAAATAAAGAAGAAAAAATCAAGTACCTGAATTATCACGACCAGCTTACCGGAGTATTCAATAGAAGGTATTACGAAGAAACAATAGGAAAGCTGATAAATCCCGGCAATCTACCTCTTGCAATCATAATGGCAGACGTCAACGGACTCAAGCTGACAAACGACGCCTTCGGGCATTTGTCAGGCGACAAACTGTTGACCAGAGTTGCCGAAATCATCGAAAGCGAAGCCCGACCTCACGATATCGTGGCGAGGATAGGCGGTGACGAGTTTGTCGTGCTCATGCCCCGCGCAAATTCCATTGACGCAGAGAATACAGTCAAGCGCATAAACGAATCCATACAGGATTTCAAGGTGGACAACATAGTCATTTCCGTGTCCTTCGGTTGGGCGACCAAGAAGGATGACGATGAGGATTTTACCGAGGTCTACAAGCGCGCCGAGTATAGAATGTACCGCAACAAGCTTTCGGAACGAAGTAGCAAGCGTAGCCAAAGCATAAGGATTATTTTCAAAACCCTGCAAGAAAAGAGCGAGCAGGAGAAGCTTCACTCAGAGAGAGTGTCATACTATTGCAGTCAGCTTGCCAAACAAATGCAGCTTTCCTTCAACGAAATCAGCGAGGTCGAAACGGCGGGGCTTATGCACGATATCGGTAAGATAGGCATAGACGAGCAGGTGCTTAATAAGACCGAAAAATTCACGGATAGCGATTGGCGCGCCATGAAAAAGCATTCCGAAATTGGCTATAGAATACTTAGTTCGGCTAACGAATTCAACGTCATTGCCGATTATGTGCTCTACCACCATGAGAGATGGGACGGCAAGGGCTATCCCAGAGGTTTGAAGGGGGAGAGCATACCCGTTGCCTCGCGAATACTTTCAATAGCCGATTCTTACGATGCCATGGTCAGCGAGAGATGCTACAAAAAAGCCCTTTCGAAGGAAGTAGCCGCCGCCGAAATTATTAATAGCGCAGGTACACAGTTTGATCCGGATATAGCCGCCATATTCGTCGAAAAAGTATTAAAAATAAAAGTGTCCGACCTTCCGATTGAATAAAAATTGATATAAGGTTTCTTGCTCGGGCGCAGTCTAAATGTTTGACACCAAAAAATTTATATGCTAATTTGTGAGATAAGGAGAATTTATGTACGACAAGCAACGCATTTTATCAGAAATTTCAAAAACCAAAATTGTACCCGTAATAAAAATCGACGACGTAGCCGACACAAGACCTTTGCTGCGCGCGCTTTCTGCGGGGGGCATAAACATAGCCGAGATTACTTACAGAACGGCTTGCGCGCCTGACGCCATAAGTCTGGCGCTAAAAGAATTTCCGCAAATGATTATCGGCGCCGGCACGGTCATAAACCTCGTTCAGGCGGAACAAGCGGCGGCGCTGGGCGCCCATTTCATTGTCAGCCCGGGCTTTGATGAGTCGATCGCGGGCTTTTGCAATAGCAAGGGTATAATATATTTCGGCGGCTGTGTGACACCCACGGAGATTATGAAAGCCGTAAGTATGGGACAAGAAATAATAAAGTTTTTTCCTTCGGAGAGTTTCGGAGGACTAAAAACCATAAAAGCTCTTGCCGCGCCATTTCCCCAAATAAAGTTTATGCCAACCGGCGGCATCAATAAAGACAATATCAGGGAGTACCTGTCCTGCAACAAGATTATTGCTTGCGGCGGCAGCTGGATGGTAAAAGATGAATTAATAAAGAGTGGAGATTTCGCAGCCGTGACAAGGCTTACCGCGGAGGCTCTGCTGGAGGTAAACAGATGAAAGTCGTTACGTTCGGAGAAATAATGCTTAGACTGGCGCCTGAAGGCTATACAAGATTTGTGCAGTCAGAGCGTTTCAACGCTACCTATGGCGGCGGCGAGGCAAACGTAGCCGTTTCGTTGAGCAATTTCGGACTTGACACCGAATTTGTGTCAAAAACACCCGAGCACGAGATAGGTCAAGCCGCGGTCAACAGTCTGCGAAAATTCGGAGTAGGCACTAGGTTCGTGGCTAGGGGTGGCGAGAGGCTGGGAATATATTTTCTTGAGCGGGGCGCTTCGCAAAGGGCATCAAAGGTTGTTTATGACAGAGCCTGCTCGGCTATTGCGGCGGCTTCGGCTAAGGATTTTGACTGGCAAAAGATATTTGAGGGCGCCGACTGGTTTCATTTTACCGGTATAACTCCGGCATTGTCGGACGCCATGGCAGAAATTACGCTTGAAGCGGCAAAAACCGCCAAGCAAAAAGGGTTGACGGTTTCTTGCGACCTTAACTACCGAAAAAAGCTGTGGACAAAACAAAAAGCCGGAGAGGTTATGGCGGAGCTTATGCCTTACGTGGACGTGCTTATAGCCAACGAGGAGGACTGCGCGGACGTATTCGGCATAAAAGCAGGTGACACCGACGTAACGGGCGGCGAACTGTCGAAAGAGGGCTACAAATCTGTAGCGCAAACGCTGGTTCAACGTTTTGGCTTCAAGCATGTTGCCATTACTTTGAGAGGCAGCCTTTCGGCAAACGACAACAAATGGTCGGCAATGCTTTTTGACGGAGAGGAATTCTTTTTTTCCAAGGAATATCTTATTCATATCGTCGACAGGGTTGGCGGCGGAGATTCTTTCGGCGCGGGGCTAATTTATTCGATGCTGTCGGGCTTTGACAAACAAAAAACCATAGAATTTGCAACGGGCGCAAGCTGTCTTAAGCATACTATTGAAGGCGATTTCAATTTAGTTTCCGCCGACGAGGTGCAAAAGCTTATTGGCGGCGACGGCAGCGGCAGGGTGCAGAGATAAGGAGAATATTATGAAAATAGCAAAACTTCTCATAGAAGGAGCAGAAAGGTACGCCGTTATTAAGGACGGACGGTACTATCTCGCAGAGGGCGATTGCTTCGCCTTGGGGAAAATCGACGAAAAAGCCATTGACTCGCCTTTTAAGATACTGCCTCCCGTCAATCCTTCGAAGATTGTCGCGCTGGGCGCCAATTACCGCAAGCACGCCGCCGAGCTTTCGCTGAAAATAAATGCCGAGCCGTGCATATTTCTCAAACCTCCTACGTCAATAATTGCCGACGGTGAGGACATAGTGCTGCCCCCCTCGGCTACAAAGGTAGATTATGAGGCAGAACTTACGATAATAATTAAAAAGGACTGCAAAAACGTGCCGAAAGACAAAGCCAAGAGCGTAATTCTCGGCTATACCTGCGCCAACGACGTGTCTGAAAGGGTTTTTCAGAAGCTAGACGGACAGTGGGCAAGGGCAAAAGGCTTTGATACCTTCTGTCCTCTCGGTCCATGCATAGAAACCGAACTTGACGGCGACAACGCAAACCTTATGACCGTGCGCAACGGCGAGGTAGTTCAGAAGGGCAACACCGCCGACATGATAAACGGTGTGGCCGCTATAGTCAGTTTTGTCAGCAGCGTCATGACCTTGAAAAAAGGTGACATCATACTCACAGGCACACCGGAGAACATAGGGCAAATAAGGGCTGGAGACACCGTCGAGATTGTCATCGAGGGTATAGGAAGGCTCGTAAATAAAGTTATTCAAGGTTAAAAAGCTTTTTCAAAAACACCTGCTGAGCGGGTGTTTTTAAAACTAAAGGATAATTTATGAAAAATTACAAAAAAATACAAAATTTCACTTATATATTATTGTAATATTTTTTCAGTATATGTTATAATCTTTTTATATGTAAATAATAGAAAAATCTCGCCGTTAAGGTATTTACATTTTAAGGAGTACGGGTATGTCAGTATTTTCTAAGAAAAAAGTTTTAGGTGTTTTTATCATTTTTGTATTGGTTCTGATGTGTGTTTTCACTGCCGGAATATCAATACATACGAACAAGGTTTCCGCCGCTGTCAATATATTCGGCGTTTCTGACGGTGTGCAGAACGGCAACCAAATGGAGTTCACCATAACAAGGGACTTTGGCGGCATAACCGCAACGGTGTATTACAGAACGATATCGGGTACGGCGCTTGACGGCACCCACTTCACCGGAAAAAGCGGCTCGATAAGTTTCGCAGACGGAGAACTCTCCAAAGTGGTTTCTGTAGACATTTTGGGAGCTCACGAAACATACGGCGTAAGCTCCTCCAGCGCTTACACAAACATAAACAGAGACTTTTTCTTAGAAATCTATTCCGGCGACCACTATGAATTCTCCGACCCTATCGGACAAGGAGTGCTGTCAGCGCTATCCCAGTATTCCGTTGACCCTGATTTTTTCCGAACTGACAAAGTGTTCCTAAATGATACCGCAACCTCGGCTATTTCCTGCTACCCGAATTATATCTTATCAATACCCGGTTTAGGTGGATATTACGACATGACGGGCAGCGCCTATATGTTGAAAGCCGGTCTTAGCTACGAGAACGCGCTTGAAGGCGAGATTTTCACAATGGGTCTTGCAAAAAGCCTACGTGAGCCGGAACAATATTACGGAAGCTACATGGTAGATTCTCTCGTGGGTTACGGGTTTTCAGAATATGCAATACAGCTATACACCGAAGCCGCGGGCACTAGCATTGTTTCTGCGCCCTATATCAACGAGCCGATGGAAGGCTTCTCGGCTGCCACAAACGTATTTGTATATAAGCAGAAATATGCCAATCCCCTTACTGACGGCTATGTCTTTATGGACAACAGC